>CAMLRB010000001.1 GCA_946482295.1 uncultured Bacteriovorax sp.
AAATCCTTTGCTTTAAATGTTTCAAAAAAGATGTAAAGTGGAATTAGACCATCTCTCAATGATACCGTTTTATTCTTTTCAACTTCCTTAAAATCATGTCCACCAAACAAAAGCACAGGTGAATGATTTCCAAAAAACTCCTGTGAGAATGGTGACAAGTAATGCAAATAAAGATCGTCTTTAAAATCATTACTTTGTTTTTTATTAAGGTATGTATTTTTGATGAGCTCAAAGCCCCATTGAACATATTGATCTGTCATAGGTCCCACTTATTCTCTGTATTGCCAGAGATGTAATGTTGGTAAACTTCATTATAAAAGGTGTCACTGGAGGGTGTCAGTTGCTTGCTTAGTTCTTTCCAAACCTTTACTGACCAAAATTCATTGGAATAATATCCAAGCGACCATTTAAATCCGCTAAATACTGAGTATGGTTTTTTCAAAATAGCTTCAAGCTTTGGTGTTGAACCTATAATTCCAAACTCTGATATAAAATCTTTCGCCCTACGCTCACGGATATTATTATCTATTTCAACGCTAAATTTTTTATAAAAATTGAGAAGAGTTCCAACTTTTAATAAATGCCCGTAGGGAGTGAGCTTAACACTCATCAAATAACAATCCCATTTAGGATTAGCGAATGACGAGTAGCCTCCCCAGTCAGTCAACAAGCTAGGTAGCCCACAACTTAGTGCTTCAGCAGGAGACATACCATAATCTTCATCATGATAAAGGCTTAGGCTCACAAACATATCTGCACCATTCTTCAACAACCTTAATTCTTTTTTTCCTTGGTGACCAAAAAAGTGAATGTTTTTTCTACATCCGGGATCAAGTGTTTCCATTAGATTGTTTATTTTGGCAAATAAGTATCCTTCGCGGGTCCCAACCCCCATGAACGTTGCACCTATATCATCAAACGAACCTACAATCCAAAGATGGGCCTTTCCAGTTGAATACTTGTAAATTTCCTGGAATTCTTGCACGAGAACATCGACATTTTTTTGTAAACTTACTCGTCCACTATAAAGGATAACCCTCTCATCTAACTTTATCCCATATTTCTTTCTAGTTTGTTCACGCTCTTCTTCACTGAAGTAATATTCACTTTCATTAACTGGGAATAAAAACTGCTCAAGTGTCGAGTCACTTTCTGAAAAGAAATTCATCAAACGTTTTTGAGATTCAGATGCCACAATAAACTTAACTGGATGTCCTTTCAGTTTTTGAGAGAGTCTTTGCCAGTCAGATGCAAAAAAAGTGAAATCTCCGTAGACGTGGAAAACAAGAGGAGGAAGTTTGCTGTATTCGATATAAAATTCAAAATAAAGTAAGATCTTAGGCGGATTTGGAACATGATCAACCAGCACAATCTCCGAAAAATTCTCTTTTTTAATTAAATCAACAAGTGATTCTATAATATTGTGTCCGTGAATAAATTCTTCTTTCAAGAACAATTCTGGAATATCAAAATAGGTAATCTTTGCACCCTTCTCTTTCAAATTTTCGTACGCCACTTGAAGATTTGGAGAGATTACTTTACAGCTACCCCATGAAGAAAGCTTTGAAGAACGAATTATAAGAATATTTTTTTTCATTTAATTCAGCTCAATATTTTTATAGTAACGCTTGATGTATGTTCCATACCATTTTTCCCAACCAGCTCCAATATTTCTTGGATTGGTCCCTTTTTCAATAATTTTTCTTAAATAAGGCAATTGTTGATCTGAAAGTGGATCAATATATTTGGGACAATTTTTTTCATCAAGCTTATATATTTTCATTCGGTGATATAAACTCAATGGAATTGAATTCACTTCAACGAGAGGTTCTTTTTCTACTTCTGTCTTGAGCAAGCCAGCTCCTCGAGACAAGAACAAATGAAGCGGAAAAGTGTCTTTGATAAAATGACCTCTATTAATTTCACAATACATGGAATTTTTCAAATTTATTTCATTTTTCAATATCTGCCATTCAGGAAACTTAATATCCAGCTTAAATTCTTTAAAAAGTATTTTGGCATATCCAAAAATATTTTCATCTTGCCATCTCCCCCACAAGTCAGTTCTCTTGTTGGGAAAATAACCAATAATCTCCATGCCATCGATATTCTTTTTGCCTAAAGATTTCGCTATAAACTCAATGTCCTCTGCAAACTCATCTGGATCGGCCAAAGTTTCGTTTGGACTTCCCATGATAATTAATCTTTGTGGGGGATTTTTTTGTGAGTATGTCGTATTTGCGACAATATCATAATATGTGACAGATTCGCGCCATTCTTCTGGCACAATAAACCAAAGATCTTTATGAATCATCAGTTTAACTTTTTCTGGCTTAAGTGTGTTATCTCTGAAAAACATTGATAAAGGGATAAGACCATCACGAATTGTCCAAAGATTCTTTTTCATAAGTTGGGCCACATCAACTCCACCAAACAACAATGCTGGATTTGTTGGTCCAAAATATTTTTCAGCAAATGGACTAAGATAACTTAAGTAAGTTCTTTCTTGATCAGTAATCGTTTCAGTATTATTTAAATAATAGTTTTGAATGAAATCATAACTCCACTGAACAATTTCTTTTTGCTTTGTCATTTCTCAGTTCCTTCCAGGGCAGAGATATAATTCTTGTACACATTAAAATAAAAACTACGGCGATCTGGATTCAAAAATTTATTTAACTTACTTTTTGACCAGTTCATACTAAGAGCATTTGAGTATTGCTCTAAATACCAGTTGAAGCCAGAAAAAGGAGTGATATCTTTTTGCAATATCTGCTGAAGCATTGAAACATTAGTTTTGATTGAAAAGCATTTTTGAAACTCAAGGGCACGATCGACTCGAGACTCTTCAAGTTGCATTTTATTTTTTATAATTTTTGAAAAAAAGTTGGAGATTTCATCAGTATCAATTTCCAAACCAAACTCTGTGATATCGACATTCACGAGATCACATATCCATTTATTTGAGTTGGCAAAAGAATTGTAACCTCCCCAGTCTGTTAACAATGACGGAAGTCCAGTGCTCAGGGCTTCAGCTGGTGACATTCCATAGTCTTCATCATGATAGAGGCTTAGACTAACGAAGCAGTCTGCACCCGCTTTCAGTTTTCTTAAATTGTTTTTTGATTGATGTCCTAGAAAATGAATATCATTTTTTATTTCTGGATTTAGACTTTGAAGCAGTAGTTGCATTTTATGAAACATATATCCATGGAATGTGCTGTAACCTAAAAAATCTGCTCCTACATCATCAAATGCACCTGCTATATAAAGTTTGAGATTTGAATTTTTAGCTTTCTCGTCAGCAAACCGTCTGATCAAAGTATCAACATTCTTCTGCAAACTAATTCTTCCAGAATAAAGAATCATGAAGTCATCTCGACCTAGCTTCAATTCTTCTCTCGTTTCATTTCTTTCTTTCAAGCTATAAAAATAATCGTCTTCATTAACGGGAAAGCAAAGCTTGTGAACTGATGACTTAGAGTCTTCCAGAAAAAAATTAACTAAACGCTTTTGGGAATCAGAAGCAACGATAAAACAAATTTGATGATCTCTTAACTCGTTATTGAGAAAAAGCCATTCCGATGCAAAATATGTAAAATCTCCATAAATGTGAAAAATGAGTGGAGGTAGCTTACTCAATTGCATATGCAACGAGAGATGACCCAATACGCTGGATGGAACAGGAAGATGATCTATGAAGATGATTCGCTCAGGCTTCCATTCGATGATTTTATTTTTTAGTTTTTCAATTGATGAATGTTTCGAAGCCAATTCGGATTTTATAATTTCTTGCGGTACACTGAACCACTCTATTTGATGATTTGTTAACTGAAGATATAATTCATGCAAGTTTGGTGAGATGACTTTGCAACTTCCCCAACTGGATTCATCCTGGCTCTTAATCAGCAACAGCTTCATTCACGTTCCTTATTCTAGTGACATACATTATCTCAATGAAGTCCTTGATAATTCCATCCTTTTTTTATTACGGACTTGGGGAGCGTCCATAAATACTGCCAATAGCCTACCATTTGAGTCGGACATCAATTGCCATCTATTGAATAGGGCCACACAACCTCAAGAAATCATTTGCCCAAATATTGCACATTTGTAAATTGGTGCATTTACATTATACTGAGATTATAAGGATAAGCATTTCATGAAAAAAGAAGACGAAAATAGTCAACCAAATGGCAGTGACGAGGGGCAAATTGAAAAGCCATACTTCGGAACTTTAAAGCCTCTTACGGCCATTCAGATCATCAGTCTAATTGTTCCTTCGAGCCCAGTAGGGGCCGGTGCTTGCTATTAAATGAAGTATGCAAATTTCTACCCTAAACTCGAAGCTCAAATTTTTCCCAGCAACACAAGTCGCGAAGAACTTTTTCTTTTTAATTCCAGTACCAATCGAGGTTTTTCACTTGATGGAGTTGCCGCTGATATTTGCAAGAAATTTACTGGCGATAAAAAACTCTCTGACATTGTAAGTGAAGTTGAATCAGAACGAAAGTTAGTATCAGGACTTTTTAATAAAGAGATCGATGATCTTCTCAATGAATTGGAAAATTTCAAACTAGTGAGCTTTCACGAGGATCCACAAAGCTCCACGTAGAGACTTCATGCAAATAATTCTACTCACGTCCGAAGCTGATGATCAGGATAGTGTGACTAAGATAAGTCATAATCTCGCTCAACTTTATTCGAAGCTTTTTTCTAATATCAAGACAGTACCGATTGAGAGCGTTCGCTTAGACAAAAGCGCCATTCGCTACATAGTCATCCACCCACTTGTAGTAACCCACCCCCTGTTTCATCAACTCTTAGAAACTTCAAACCCATTAAGCGAGTTTGTTTTTCATCTATTTGGTGACTATACAAGGAAGAGTTCCTTCTATTTGAAATTAGAAAATGCATTACTGGGTAAAAAGATAACTTGGGTAACGGCATCTACTAGTTTTAAAAAATTAGTTGAAAAAACTTTAAAACAGGCTTCAGTGTCGCTTCTCCCCTTCCCACTTGATCTCAATTCTTTTCAAGTATCAGAGAAGCTTCGTTTACAGACACGTGAGCAATTAGGTCTTCAAACCACAGACAAACTATTTCTCTATAGTGGACGTCTCTCACCTCAAAAAAACATAATCCAACTTATTGAGGAATTCCACAACTGGCATGCCGAAAATCCTCGGTTTCATCTCGCTTTAATTGGTCATTTAGATCATTTTGAGAATCCAACTTTTTTCGAAAAAAAATACAGACCAGGAGAATATTTTTTTGAGTTATCAACTTTACTTAAAAAACTTAATAACAAAAATATTCATATCATAGAGCACTCCACTCATTCGAAGCTTAATGCCTATTATAATGCTGCTGATCTCTTTATGAGTTTTTCTCTTTATCATGATGAAGATTATGGCTATTCGCCGCTAGAAGCACTTGCATCCGGATGCCCTTGTCTCTTAACTCGTTGGTGTGGTTTTAAAGACACCTTGAAAGCAGCATCGCAATTTGGCATTGGCAAAAAAATCGTGTTTGAGAACAATGAACTTAAATTTGAAAAAACTGATGTTCATTCACTAACAAATATTCTGCAAATTGATCTCGCAGATCGCAGAAGACTGGCAAATACCATACACAACACTTTGGACTATTCCATTTTAGGCGATAGACTTCTTGAAATCTTAAACGAAGGCACGACCTTTAAAGGATTCACAGAAGAATTTAGCGCACTCGCCATAAACTTACTAACTCCTTCAATCCCACCTAACGAAAAACAATACGAACATTTTTATCATTCGTTTTGGAGTGAAGAGTGAAAATTAAAAAACATTTTTCAGCTGAAGTATTCTGGAAAAATGATTTTGAAAATTATTTCTGTCCCTTTTTTGAACAGCTCTTGAAAATGGAAGATCAGAACGTGCACTTTTACACTAAAAAGAACTCTAGATGCGCTAAAAAGCTATTAATTTATATTAACGAGAAATTTAATTGCTCAACACTTGAAAAACAGCATGATAATTTCGAAACTTACTATTACATTTCTTCTCTCGCCCAAGTATCAGAGTTTGAAAAAAAATCGCTTCAGTTATTTCCCCTTTCACTGATTCTAAAAAAGTCTCATTTTTCCGAGTGGAAAATATTCAACCCGACACCATCTGTAAATGATTGTGTCGATCCAGTTTTTAACGTTCTCTTGGCAAATGGAGCAGAGCTCGAAACTTTAAATTGTCCTCAAACGAAGTTAATATTTGAAGAGGATTTATCATTTCAACATGGTATTAGGATTTTTAAGAATGATAATTAAGCTTGATCAAAAGATTGATATTAAAAAGCTTAAAGACTATTTAGAGTTCGTTAAAAAAACATATCCTCCTCATTTAAAACAAAACGGCGTTTGGGGCGGTTGGTCTATCACTTCAAGCGATGGCTCAATTCACGATGGCTGGCAAGCCGGTGAAAAAGTTAATGATCCAGAAGCTACGGCCCAAACAAAAAATGATCTACTGGAGCTATTTACTAAGAATTCTTTCACAACACCGACGCCCTTATTTAAGAATTATATCCTTGAAGTAGTTCAACGAATTAAGGAGATCGATCCCAAAATTCAACTTTCAAGAATACGCATTGCTGTCTTAGCGCCTCACGATGAGACAGAAGCTTATTGGCACATTGACGGAGATCTTCGCGACAATGAAAAGAAATTTAGATTGCACATCCCTATTATCACTAACGAAAAATGTTTTTTTGATTATGAAAACGAGAGACATCACCTAGACGCCGATGGATCAATTTACATAATAGATGTGAGCAAAAAACATAGAGCAGTCAATCTTTCAAACGAAAGTCGCTATCATCTCATTATGAACATTCACTATTCCAGATAGGAAAATAGATCGCTCATAAGGGAATCGAGCATTAAAAATCCGTTGCTATTTAATCGTAAAAAATTAGGATCATAAGTTTTCAGATATCCCAGGGATTTCCATTTTCTGGAAACTTCATCGAAGTGAGTAGGATGAGTGAAATCACTCCTGGACAAACCAATATCCGATCTTAAAGACATGTAGATTTTTTCCAGTACAAACTCTTTTTCAGTCAGCTTCTCTAACTCAACTTCCTCTTCTTGTGTTTTCCACTTATACCGAACTCTCTCTTCTGCTAAAAATCCTGTGGCTGAAGCTCCTAGCGCAGCGACTGTATGCGAGCGCCAGTAGTTTAAATTATGTTGCGACTCTCTCTGTGGGAGTGAAAAATTGGAAACTTCATAATGATTAAAACCATTATTTTTTAAAAACTCTGCAGTCTTTAGATATTCATCATGAATCCAATCTTCATGAGGTAAAGTTGCATAGTGTTTATAATTGCTTTTAACTGTAAGAATGTAGACGCTAAAATGCTGAGGATTAAATTTTAAAACTTGCTTAAGTTCATCTTCAATATTTCGCCCTTGCTTATCAGAAGAGGGCAGGCCAAGCATAAAATCGACCGAAAAATTAGATTTTTTTTTAGAAAAAAATTCTAAAGTCTCGAAAACATCATCAACATTGTGGGTTCTATCAAGTAGTGGAAGTAACTTTCCATTCAACGTTTGCACACCAATTGAAAAGCGATTAACCCCAATCTTTTCGAATTTTTCAATTCCTTTCTCTGTCCATGCTTTCGGATTTACTTCCAGGGTGAATTCACATTGTGGATCCAACGACATTTTTCGATCGCGTAAAAACTGACCTAAAAATTCAGCACCACTTTCTCCCCACAAAGAAGGGGTTCCTCCACCAATGTAGAGGGTCTTTAGGGGCACAAAAGAATAACCATACTCTTTGGTCAGGATTTCATGTCTTTTAAAACTTCTAATGAGAAACTGCTCAAAAAAATCCAAATCTGATTTGGATGCATCACTTTTGCGCTTAAAAAAATCGCAGTAATTGCATAGGTGCAAACAGAAAGGAAAGTGAATATAGAGAGAGTCTATTTTTTTTGTCATTTATCTCTAAAAATCAGTGAGGACATATTCCGTAAGAAGGCTATAATGAACTTACCCAAAAGTTGGAGAAAAAGGAATCAAAATGCAGCATCAACTTGTTACTCTTAAAAACAATCTAAAAACACTATTTGTTCACGCTCCTGGCTCGACAGCGGCAACTGTTCAAATGTGGTTTAGGGCCGGTAGTGCTCTTGAAAAATATGATCATGAAGGTATCGCTCACTTTTTGGAACACATGTTCTTCAAAGGAACTGAAACACGCCCGGGAGCTCAAATTGCCTTCGAAGTTGAATCTTTTGGTGGTGAAATCAATGCATTCACATCCTTTGATTACACATGCTATTACATCAACAGTCCGTCAGATAAACTTAAGGATTCTACTAATATTTTGATGGATATGGTTGCTAATCCTATGTTCAGAGAAGAAGATCTTATTCCCGAGCGCGGTGTTGTATTTGAAGAATTTCGTCGATCAATAGATAGTCCAAGCCAATTTGCTTTTGGAAAACTTCAAAACTCTGCTTTTGATGGTCCCTATGCCCATCAAATTTTAGGCCGCGAAGATACTATTAAGAATTTTTCAATCGATCAGCTGAACTATTTTAGAAATAATTTCTATAACCTTTCGAATTCGATGTTGATTGTTGCTGGCGATTTATCAAATCGTGAAGAAATTGAAAAAGTAATCGAACAATATAAATTGCCTGAAGGACCAGAGAGCTCATTTCCAGAATTCGAGCTTAAAAGTAAACCCACTGTTGATGTTCACCAAAAAGAAGTTGGTATGGCCACACTGACTATGGTCTTAAAAGCACCACATTACAATGAAAGAGAGGCCGCAAGTGAAGACTTGGCCATCAATTGTTTAGGATACGGAGAAACTTCTCGACTCTATAAAACACTCGTCCTAGATAAAACCTTAGCAAACGTTGCTTCTGCTTCGACGATGTTTATGGCCCACGGTGGAGCCCACTTCATTCGTCTTGTCTTTCCTCATAAAAATATGAATGAAGTCCTTAAGCGTTTTTTACATACTGTGGAGACAGCGCTAAAAGATGGCTTGGCAGTAGATGAAGTTCAAAAAATTAAAAATCAATATCTCTCATCAAAAGTTTACGAACTTGAATCAATTGAATCTTTTTCTTTTTCATTTGGTCATAGTTATGCTCAGAACGGAGATATTAAGTGCGAGGAAGAATTTATTGATAGGATTAAATCCACTCATCCAAGCGCAGTAAACCATTCTTTGAAAAATATTTTCTCAAAAAACTTTCATTTAAGTCTTCAGCTTCCTAAGGAAGCAAACAGCGAACAGGCAAAAAAAACACTTAATCAGTTTCAAACTCAATTGGCTAAAATTCGCACAAATCTTTCAGCGAAAGCGACTAATAAATATAAAATTGAAACTTCTGATTATGACCAACAAGTCAAACTAATCAAAATTAAACCTGGTATTTCGTTGGTATACCGTCGAAATGAAATGACTCCAACTTTTGTGCTTCAAGCTTATTTGAGAGGCGGTTTGACCGAAGAGACAGCTAAAAATAATGGATACTATCATTTCATTAGTTCGATGCTGACTAAGGGGCACAGTAAAATCAGTTACGAAAAAATTAAACAAGAGTTGGAAGAAAAATCTTCAAACATCAATGGATTTGCAGGTAAAAACGCCTACGGATTATTAGTGCATGGACTCTCAGAGCATTTCCTCAGTCTCTTAAAGCATTTTTCTGGCGCTCTCTTAAGGCCAGACATGCCCCAAAAGTATCTCAACCATGAAAAACAACTTTCATTAAGATCACTTGTTAATCAAAAACAAGATCCGGTTAAACAATGCTTTAAGGAAGCGCAAAAGCTCTTTTTTGGAACGCATCCTTATGCTTTAAATCCTCTTGGAACTAATGAATCTATAAAACAAGTTACTCAAAAAAAGATCTTAGATACACATAAGAAAAATCTAAAATCGAAAGAAATGCTCATTTCTTACTGTGGAGATGCTTCGCTGGAAGAAGTTTTAGAAAACTTAAAACCTCTTTTTGATGCACTACCGGCGAGAAAGAGCACAAAAGTTCAATTCAAGAAATACAAGTCTACAACTGGTGCTGAACGATTTATCAAGTTTGATCGTGAGCAAACTCAAATCTTCTATGGAATTCCTTGTGGAAAAATGGGTTCACCAGAAAACTTATATTTAAAGATGCTAACAACTCACCTCTCTGGTCAATCTTCGGAACTTTTTGTTGAAGTTAGAGACAAACAAGGACTTTGTTATTCTGCTCAGCCTGTTCATTTCTCTGCGATTGAAGGTGGCTACTTTGGAATTTACATGGCATCTGGGCATGACAAAGTCCCAAAAGCTCTGGTTGCGATCAAAGAACTGATTAACAAAATTAAAGAAAATGGCTTACCAGAAGAAGATTTTTTGAGAATCAAGACAATGATCAAAGGGCAGAATTTGATTAACGTTCAAACAAACGAAGATTACGCCAGCATATATTCAGTTCCAGTACTTCAATCTCAAGGGCTGGATTATTACTATCGTGGAAACAATGAGATTGAAAATTTAAAGCACGATGATTTCCAAAAAAATATCAAAAAGATACTTTCTCAAAAATGGAACACGATCTTAGTTGGTAGAGAATAAATTTAAGAGACCTTCCGTTGCGGTAAAATTAACCACGGAAGGTCTTTATCACTTTCAGCTGAATACTTTTTTGCTACAAAATTCATGAGTAACGTCACATCACTGAAAGATTGTGCCATCATTTTGTAAAATGAAGGTATGTCATAAGCTGCGGGCATAAATGAGTTTAATCTCCCGTAAGCAATTACTCCCAAATCCTGATAATAGTTCACGTCAATAATCTTTCGATTAAGCGAATCAGCAAAATAACCACAAATGAGAAGCGAGGTTTCAGCAATATCTTTTAGAATTTGTTTTTGCTTTTCTTTTGGGAATTGGCTCGATTCTAAAAGTTTAATCCCCAGAATTTTTTCTTTTGCTTTGCCGTTAACTTGCTCAAAAAATTTTTCTGACACACCGTAATTATCCATGACAAGGCTTGAATAATAGATGGTCTCATTGGGCAATGGTCGAAGTGATTTTTTGTTAAATTCCTGAAGATGGTCGTAGAAAAAAACCTGTAAGCTACTTTCAAGGACGAGATCACTCTTTTGACTCATGAGACACTTCTCCTAGAGATTCCCCACTGAATGACAGGGCCATATTAAATTTTACTTCATTTACCATCTCTTCTAAAATGGAGGAAATTATTTCCCTACCAGGATTGATCAATGTCATTGGAAAAAAACATAAACGATTGGAAGAAGCTCGTTGAAAAAGAAACTAAAGGTAAGTCAGCAGAAGTTCTATCTTGGAACAGTCCAGAAGGTATTATTGTAAAGCCTCTTTATACTAAAGCGGATATAGAAAAAATCGATTTCGTAGACAGCATGCCAGGCTTTGGCCCCTATGTTCGTGGCCCAAAGGCCACTATGTATACTGGAAGACCTTGGACGATTAGACAGTACGCTGGTTTTTCAACGGCAGAAGAATCAAATGCATTTTATCGCCGATCACTCGCAGCTGGAGGACAAGGTGTCTCTGTTGCTTTCGATTTAGCCACCCACAGAGGATATGATTCTGATCATCCACGTGTTAGTGGCGATGTTGGTAAGGCGGGCGTGGCCATTGATTCTGTTGAAGACATGAAAATTCTTTTCGATGGAATACCACTCGATAAAGTTTCTGTTTCTATGACGATGAACGGTGCGGTACTACCTATTCTTGCGAATTATATTGTCGCTGCCGAAGAACAAGGTGTGACACCAGACAAACTTTCAGGAACTATTCAAAATGATATCTTGAAAGAGTTTATGGTTAGAAACACATATATTTTTCCACCTAAACCTTCGATGAAAATCATTGCAGACATTTTTGCTTACACATCTAAGCATATGCCGAAATACAATTCGATTTCAATTTCTGGTTATCATATGCAGGAAGCAGGAGCAGACGCTGCTTTGGAACTTGCATATACTCTTGCAGATGGAAAAGAGTATATTGAAACAGCTCTTCGCTCAGGATTATCGATTGATGATTTCGCTCCTCGACTTTCATTCTTCTTCGGAATCGGAATGAATTTTTATATGGAGATTGCAAAACTTAGAGCTGCAAGACTTTTGTGGCATAAAATTGTTTCGAAATATAATCCAACAAAAGAAGATTCAAAAATTCTCAGAACTCATTGCCAAACTTCTGGCTGGTCTTTAACTGAGCAAGATCCATACAACAACATTATTAGAACAACCGTTGAAGCCATGGCCGCGGTTTTCGGCGGAACACAATCGCTCCACACGAATTCATTTGATGAAGCCATTGCTCTTCCAACTGACTTTTCAGCTCGTATAGCACGTAATACTCAAATCATTCTTCAAGAAGAAACGAACATTACTAAAGTAGTTGATCCTTGGGGCGGCTCTTTCATGATGGAATCGCTCACAAAAGATATTTCAGACAAAGCTTGGGCCATGATTGAAGAAATTGAAAAACTTGGCGGAATGGCGAAAGCGATTGAAACCGGGATGCCTAAACTCAACATCGAACAATCAGCTGCAAAGAAACAGGCTCGAATTGATAAGGGACTTGATACAATCGTTGGCGTCAACAAGTATCGCCTTAAAAATGAAGATGAAATAGAGATTTTGGAAATTGATAACCACAAAGTACGTGAGAGCCAACTTAAACGACTAGATCATTTACGTCATAATCGAGATGATGCAAAAGTAATGGACGCTCTTCAGGCACTCACTCGTTATGCTGAAACCGGCGAGGGAAATGCTTTGGAATTAGCCATCACTGCTGCTCGATTGAGAGCTTCAGTTGGTGAAATAACTTATGCATTAGAAAAAGTTTGGGGACGATATAGTGCTACTACTCAAACTGTCTCTGGAGTTTATGGACATTCATACGACATGAATAATGCACAGGAAACAAAGATGATTAAAGAAATGATCGAAGCCTTTATTGCGAAAGAAGGAAGAAGACCAAGAATTCTTATTTCCAAAATGGGCCAAGATGGTCACGACCGTGGAGCAAAAGTAGTTGCCACTGGCTTGGCCGACTTAGGATTTGACGTAGATCTTTCCCCTCTTTTCTCAACTCCACAAGAAGTTGTTAAACAGGCCATTGAAAACGATGTGCATTTTGTAGCATCGTCGTCGTTGGCGGCTGGACATAAAACTCTTATCCCAGAACTTGTAAAAGAATTAAAATCTCAAGGAGCTGATGACATAATTGTTGTCGCTGGTGGAGTCATTCCTAAACAAGATTATGATTTTTTATTTAAAGCTGGTGTTAGTAGAATCTTTGGACCTGGAACAACTATTCCTTATTGTGCAGAAGAGCTGTTAAAAGCTTATCAGGAAAAACGTTCATGAAAATTGAGCTTGAAAAGCTTTTAAAGGGCGATAGAAGAACTCTCGCAAAATCTATTACATTAGTTGAGAGCTCACTCCCTGCTGATAACCTAGAGGCTCAAGAGCTACTTAAAAACGTGCTTCCCCATTCCGGAAAGAGTTTTAGAATTGGAATTACGGGTGTACCGGGTGTCGGTAAATCAACTTTCATTGAAAACTTTGGTCTTCACCTGATCGCTCAAGGCCATAAAGTCGCTGTATTGGCCATTGATCCAAGCTCTCCTTTATCCGGTGGATCTATTCTTGGTGACAAAACAAGAATGGAACTTCTCTCTCAAAATCCCCGTTCATTCATCAGACCTTCCCCTAGTTCAGGTTTTCTTGGAGGAGTTGCTCAAAAAACTCGTGAAAGTATTCTTCTTTGTGAAGCAGCTGGTTTCGATATCATCCTTGTTGAAACTGTTGGTGTTGGCCAATCTGAATACGAAGCTGCCGGCATGGTTGATTTTTTTTCAATCCTTATGCTTCCAAATGCAGGCGACGAGCTACAAGGAATTAAAAAAGGCATCCTTGAATTGGCCGATGCAATCATTATCAATAAAGCCGATGGTGAACTACTTCCTCTAGCATTAAAGGCTGAAGCCCAATACGGAAGTGCTATGGAATTCATAAAACCTAATACGAACTGGAAACCAAGAACTGTTCATTGCAGCGCCTTGAAAAAAATCAATCTTGATAAAATATACGCAATGATGATGGAATACAAATCTCAAACTACTCTGAATGGATACTTTTCACAAAAACGATTACTCCAGAATAAAAATTGGTTCAACAAATTGGTTCATGAATTGTTAGAACTCAAAATTAATTCAAATGAATCACTCAAAAAGAAAAAGCAAAAAATTGAAGATAATGTATGCACTGGAAGCAAACTACCATTGCAAGCAGCTAAAGAGTACATAGATCTGTTATTGGATTAATTGGTTATAAACATATGAAGTATTTCGCGATTATTTTTTCAATATTATTAACCACTTTGTTAACAGAAGTTGGGCTGAGAGTATCAGGCATAGTAAAAACTTATACTGAAATTAATTATGATGGGAAGTATGTTTCAACTTTCCAAGTAGCACCTTTCCCAACTCATACCAAACATACTCACAAAACAATCGATTTTGATTTTCCTGATATTACTTTAAATTCGCTGTCTATAAGAAGCCCGGAAATTTCATCCAAACAAAAAAATGAATTGCGAATTTTATTTTTGGGTGATTCATTTACTTTCGGTGTAGGCGCACCAGATGAAAAAACTGTTGCTGAACAAGTTTCAAAATACCTAAAAAGAGATTTTCCTAATCAACATATATCAATTATTAATGGCGGTATTCCAGGTGGGGACATCGTTAGCGAAGTTGAGTTTTTTCATCGCAAGCTACATGTATATGAACCTGATATTATATTTTATTTTTTAAACACATCAGATGTTTTAGACATTTCTTCCAAAGGAGGATTTGAAAGATATAAAAGAAAAAATGATGAACTATCTATGATTGAAACAATCTGGAAGCATTCACACTTTTTCAGAGCGGTAATGAGAGTAGGTTTCAAATGGAATTGGGACTTAAGATCTCCAGAAGAAGTTGAGATTAACAATCAAAATGCAATTAAAACCATTGCAAAAACAGCAAGTGAATTTCAAAAAGAGTTACTAAAATCCAATAGACCTTTTTATATTTTCTTCCATCCTTATCCATATGAACTTCAATATGGTGTTAAAAATGTTGAATTAAAAAATGAAATTACTAAATACCCCAATGTTTTATTTATAGATCTATTTGGTGATTTTGAAATTAATTTTAAAAATTTGAACATTGATCAATTTTCATATCCAAACGATGGACATTTCAATATTTACGGTTATGAAAAATTCGCTGAAATTGTATATCCAAAGGTAAAAGAAATCGTAAAAAAATATTCATTAAGAAAATAAGTCGGTATGCTTTTTAAGAAGATCATGAAGCTCTGGCAACTCTGATTCCATCTTAACGCCTTTGATGTTATCCATGTTTCCATTGATTCTTTTGAACAGTGAAAGTTGATCAGAAGTATTTTTCTGGTTCATAAAGTTTAGGACTTGCAGAATATTTTCGGCCAAATATTTGTGTCTTTCAGGCAACTCATCTTTAAGTTCGTCATAGAGCTTCGTTAATCTTTCAGTTGCAACAACCTTTATCTCATCAGGTAACACGCTTGATTGTAGGTAACTAGGAATGTGAAGATTAATAAGATTTGCAGCAGGAACAACCTTTTTAAATTTCTTTAAATAAGCAAAAAGATTTGGCAGATCTAAAATGTTATAAATTTGTACCGTACAAGAAAGTAGAATTTCTTCCAGTTGATATTTTTCTGCATTCTGATCAAGGAACGTGAGATTTCTATCTAGGACATCCCATTTTGAGGGATGGCGGATATAATCATTCACGGGACCAAAACCATCTACGGAACAAAGTAATCGTACCGCTTTAAAACCTCTCCACAACTCAAGAATATTTTCAGGCAGTTTTGTGAGGTTTGTGTTGTAAGTAAGAGTAATATTTTTAGCGTACCCACTATCAATGCAGTACTTCAACATTCTCGCCATTTGAGGAGTGATGAGAGGTTCGCCACCCGCAAAGTGAAGATGTTCTGCATGTTCTAGTTTTTGTTTGAACTCTTGAAAGAGGTGATCTTTTTCGATCCAGTCGAAACTCTCGAGCTCTTTTCTTCGCTCTGGTGACATCATCTCATTGTCGATTTTGACGTTATTCCATTCTTTTAACCACGCAGTCGATGAATGGGGTCCACACATACGACATTGTAAATTACATAGATTTCCTAAGCGATAATCAATGGATTTAAATTTGACTGGGATTGTTCCGTCAGGCTTTGTCTGAAGAACTGATTCAACTATGACATGATCGTAATTTTTATTTTCGATCATTCTGCGACTTACGCCATTATCCAATTCAGTGACCAAACAACGTGCGCAAACAGGATTCCATTTGCCTTCCATCATGTCTCTGCGGACTTTTTTCATGAATTCTGAATTCATGACTTCATCTAGGCTGGGTTTGTCTTTGATATTGAAGTACTTACCATCGTTAGACTTGATAGCACGGTGATGTTCTTCGCTTGTACAGCATACCTGATAGTTTCCGTCACTATTCACGAAACTGTGAATCCAGGGAAGGATACAAAATGCTTTTTCGATTGGTTTTTCGTCCATGCTTAACCTAAAATTGTCTTACGTTTTAATGATTAACTATCAGTGCTAATTAGGCTAGTCTTAATTATAGTTGATGGAGAAAAATTTGGAAAAAGAATTACAGGAATTGAAGGATTCCAAGACATTTTGTCTCATACCTTGGATTCATCTTCACGTGATGCCTGACAGCTCCGTTATCCCATGTTGTGTATCTCCCTATGATAACGTCTACGGAAATGGAACAACACAAACACTCAAAGAAATTTGGAATTCTGATAAATACAAAGAGCTAAGACAAAACATGTTAAACAACAAGCCGTCTACTGGATGTCAACGTTGTTATGTTTTAGAAAGTTCTGGTTTTGAAAGCATGAGAACATCAATCAATAAAAGATTTGAATCTCACCTAGATAAAGTTTTAGAAACGGCAGAAGATGGTTCATTGAACGCCGATAATTTTGAATTGAAATACATCGATATTCGCTTTAGCAATTTATGTAATTTCAAATGTCGCGGATGTGGCCCCTCGCTCAGTAGCTCTTGGTACGAAGATCATCAACTGTTGTTCAATTACAAATCAAACGAACAAAAAGTAAAAAGTGTTTCCATTCAATCACCAAACTTTTGGGAAGAACTTAAAGTTGCTATCCCTCAAGCCGAAGAAATTTATTTCGGCGGTGGAGAACCTCTCATCACCAAAGAACACTTTGAAGTTTTGAAGTTGCTTGAACAACAAGAGCGTTTTGATATGCGCCTGAGCTATAATACAAATCTAGCTCAGCTGAACTATGGCCAGCATAACCTGGCTGAAATTTGGTCTAAATTTTCTTTTGTTAAAGTTGGTATTAGTATTGATGACTTTGGCGCTCGGGCAGAATATTTTCGCCATGGAACCAAATGGAAACTCATTGAAGAAAACCTTCAAAAACTAATGACGAATCATCCAACGGTCATTCGCTATGTTAATTGCACCGTGAATATTATGAATGTACTCTACTTACCAGAGTTGTTCGACAAATTGGTAACGGCTAGAATTATATCTCCTGCTGACTTTAACATTAATTTGCTTCTTGACCCTGATGAATACTGTGTCCAGGTTCTGCCTGCTCATCTAAAAACTTTAGTAAAAAACAAATTAAACACATTTGTTCAGACACTCATTAAGCGCGGTCCAATGTTTATTAAAGCTGCAAAAGATTTTGAAAACATCATCACTTTTATAGATGAAAAAAATAATAGTCATCTCTTGGGATTATTTAAGCAAAATACACTCAAATTAGATGAGCTTAGAAAAGAATCATTCGCGACAGTATTTCCAGAGTTAAAAGAGTTAGTGGAATAAAATTTAATGAAGAATAAGATTTTTCATCATCTTCATCTTCTATTTTCAAAACTAAATTTTTTTCACATCTTTGTGGCCAAAACTTACAAATACGCTTTAGTACCACTCATTACCTCGTACTTAAAATTTCGATTTCCTCATTTAAAGAAAGTAATCGTCAGAAATTCTCTTGCGGAAAAAAATAATTTTGATGCCTTCCTTTCTGACATAGACCTAACTCTGATTATCGAAAACAAATCTGAAACCAAGCAAATTCTATTAACTTTTTTAAAGTTAAAAACAATTTTTATCATGCTCGATCAACCTGAAATTTATGAAGAGAATGAATATCAAAAACTTTCTGAACTATATTCAACATGGACAGCTGACTTCATTCGTTTCACATGGAATTTTCGTAAAATTAACTGGTCATTAGCTGAACTTGAAAGTTCGAATAATGAAGCTGAAAAATTTAAAAAGCTTCGATCAATTAAAAAATCTTTGTCAAAAATATCCCATTTAACCGATATTAAAACTCCTTTTATTTTGCAAGATTTCTCATGCTTTACTCGATTTAAAAATCTTTCTCACCAAGATAACAAGACTATTTGTTATTGGTCTCAATATTTAGAAACCTCTTCGGGAAAAGGTATCCAGCTACTCTTAGATGCGAACGAATTTAAGCTTTTAAATTCATTAATGCCGGGTGAACCGGTTGAAGTACGATTTAACATCCCAGACGTCCTTCAAGTAAAGTCTGCTCTTCAATATCATGAACTTTATCTGAGTATGAACACTGTTCGATTAAGATCAGCGCTTAAAAAAGATATAACTCCGTGGACAGAATGGATTGAACATTTGCATAAACAGTTAGGGATAAATTCATGAAGCGATTACCTAATAAAGATCTCTTTTTTTGTGATGAAAATGGGAACTATAGTATGCTTTCAACATCAGAAGCATTGAGTAAACGTTTGAACAAGTGGATAGGATGGAAGTGTTCGGCGGGCGTCTATAACTTACATATTACTGCTGACGGAAATATTTTTTCAGCAACTTGTAAAGTTGGCGGCTTACTTGGAAACGTTTTTGATTATGGTGTTGAGTTTCCAAAAGAGTGGATTAGATGTACCAAAACATGGTGCATGTGTGGATCTGACATGCGTTTGCTTAAAATGAAAGATACAGAAGCAATCACACTCGGCATTCCAACCCATTTCCAAGAAAACGTCGTTGAACCTAATTTGGTAGGCCCTGATGATCTCTATGAAAAACATCGTGTCCACCAGATTATAACATGGGATATTGGCAGAAGATGTAACTACAGCTGTAGCTATTGTCCTCCTTCGACAGCAAATAATTTTGAATCACATAAAACATTACAATCTCTCAAGCAAGCAGCGGATTTACTGCTCACTAAATTTTGCAAAAAAAATAATGCAAAATGGGTGTTTACAGGTGGTGAACCAACAATCAATCCTGCTTACTTGGATTTGATAAAATACCTCTCAAGTTTTCGCCAAGTTCTTCATACTCAGAGTAATGGCAGTCGTGACCCTAATTATTTTTCTGAACTTATTCGTTACAGCTCTGTTGGTTTGAGCGTCCATTTTGAAGAATACAATGAAGAGCGACTTCTTGATAATTGCCAAGCGATCATCAAAGAAAAGTTGGCGGATTCAAAGATTCAGAAAAACTGGTTTTCAATTCGCTTCATGGTATCTCCAGATGGATTTGAGCGTGCTCGTTGTTTAAAAGAAAAGATTCAACAACTCCCAAACGCCGAAATGATTAATGCGATCAATATGTCCCCATTATATAGCCGCGAGAATGGAGAAGAACTCATGAAATACTCTCCTCAAGAGTTAGCTTCAATTGAGGAGCATGCTTAATGATAAAAGCAAAAAAACTTTTGATGTTTGTCGATCAAGAAGGAAATTTTTCAGAACATAACACTGAAGAAATACTCGCTTCAAAAAAAAATAATTGGAAAGGATGGAAGTGTTCAGCCGGTGCCAGTAATTTACATGTTACGGCCGATGGAAATATTTATGGGGCCACTTGTAAGGTTGGAGGTTTTTTAGGAAACGTCTTTGATAGCGGTGTTCAATTTCCTGACCTTTGGGTCACATGTACAAAAGAATGGTGTATGTGCGGAGCAGATATGGCCATTCCGAAGTTTAAGCCTGACACTTCTTTAAAATCTCCTACTGTCACTTCAAGCTCGATGGTAGAACCTACGACAATTGGTTTCGCTAATCAGGAAAAGGCAAAATATTATCCACTAAGCATTACTTGGGACGTAGGAAGAAGATGCAATTATCAGTGCGAATATTGTCCTCCTTCGACTTCAAACACATACGAAGCTCATAAATCTTTTGGGTCGTTAAAATTAGCCGCAGATCAACTCATTCAAAACTTTTGTAAAATGAATAAGGCTCAGTGGATTTTTACAGGTGGAGAACCAACTGTGAATCCAGCCTTCATTGAAATTGTTCGCTATCTAAGATCACTCGGTCACTACATTCTTGTCCAATCTAATGGGAGTCGTGACAGTGATTACTTTAAAGAGCTCATAGAATTAAGTCACGTTGGTTTAAGTGTGCACTTTTCACAATTCAATCGAGAAAAATTCATCGATACCTGTTCAGGCATTATAGAGAAAAAGAAATCATTAAAAAATTATGAGAAAAAACATTTCTCAATTCGACTAATGGTCGAACCTGGAAAATTACAAGAAGCTCGAGATTTGAAAAATAAGTTGAACGAGATTTCAGAGGGTGAGATTAATTCGATTGTCTTTAGTCCGCTCTATCAAAAACACTATGGTGACCAGCTCATGGAGTATAAGGCCGATGAGCTGGCCGCGATATTAGCAAATTCTTAGTCGTTACCTTTTACACAAGTGAGTCCTGGAAATTCTCTTACACCTGTTGGAGTAGACACTGTTACAATCCCTTTGAATTGATCGCCTGGATTAGCAAAGCTTGAATCTTTTACAACAAGTTTAAAAGTACCTGGAGGATTTGCAGTATTACCAGAAACAATCGTATCGAAATTTACGACTGCATTTAAATTCGTAAGGTTTGTGTTGTAACCATTCCCAACAACTCTCATTGAAAGTGGATTAGCAGCAACTTCAAGATTAAAACCAGCACCTGAACAGCTGTAAAGTGAGGCAAATGATACTGAAGGAAGGATTGTAGCTAGAATTAATAATTTTTTCATTTTGAGTCCCCTATAAAGCAATTGTAATCACGTTATTTGAAAATGTAATGTCTTTCGAGATGAGATCTTTCTTTAAAAAATGCATTAAAAGTTTTACTGACGTAATCCCTAATGGCAGTTTGGTATCAGTTACATTTAATATCAAATGTCTCTTCTGCTCATCAAGGCTCGCGCGTCCGTAAATACTCACTCGACTCGTAAAACCCAGAAATTTGATGTCGGCCTGAATAATGATGGCCCCGTTTTCAACACTGATAGCGATATTTTTATTTGAGCTGTCTTTTTTATCGTCCGGTCCGGTGCTTCTGACTTCAGCAATCGATGCACGCCCGTATTCAAGGCAGTCTCTAAGAACATGAGTGAGTTCAAGTAGATCGCTATCAGCATTCTTGCGACAGTTTAAAAGTGTGTTCGTGATGTGTGTTGAAGACTTAGGGTCTGACATGACTGCATTGTTAAGAGTGACGTAGAGAACTTTATCCTGAACGACGATGTTTTTCACATCAAGATTGAACTGTGAGTTTTCTTTCTTATCGATGAGATTTGCTTTCAGAGGATTTAAACGCATTTTATTCATGCATGGCTTTTTGATTTTTTCAAAATCTAACCCAACAAGATCTGCATCTTTCGCGCAGCTTAGAACAACATCACTTGCATTGATCGTATAGGAATCATTACTAACAGTAGTAGCTGTTGGAAGGTTCGCAAGAATTTCATTAGGTCGAATGTCGAAACTTCTGACCTTGGCCTTGATGAAAGTTTTATCAGCACCATCGATTCCTTCGTATTCAAGTTCTGCGAGCTCATTTCCTGGTTGGTAAGTTCCATTCAAAGTCATAAAGCTAAAGCAGCTGCTCAAGATATCAGTTTGTATTGCACCGGTTTCTTTTACGGCCAGAGTATTATTCTGACAGTAAAGGCGGAAACCTTTTAAGCGGACACTTGAATCAACATTAACAAAATTCATCGACTCTCCAGATAGGGCCAATTGGTTGTCGTCCATGATGAATTTTGCGTTCGTGAGGTCTGTTTGTTTAACTGTATTGATCATGTTCGATTCTTCAATTCCAAAACCGAAGTTTCCAAATTGAGTCGTGAAACCCAGAAACGTCGGGCGAACGAAAATTTGTGAATCGAAATAATTATTCACGTTATTCACATTAAGAACGATTCCATTGTTAAGAACTGATGCTGATTTAAAAACCAGTGTTCCAGCTTTACCAACACCCTTAATTGGTCGAACGAAGTTTAATTTATCTATGGTGACGTCAAAGGATGTTTTAGGTTCTTCTGCGTAAGCAGAGATAGCTAAAAGACAAAGGGCCAATGCACTTGATTTAATCATAAAAAAACCTCTTAAACCGACTCTTTATCAATGATCGGCTTAAGAGGTCTTCTAGTATGAAAAATTTACAGTCTTATTCTGGTTCTACTTCCATCATGAGAACACCGTTTTCAAGAGCGTCTCCGGCCTTCACGTGGATGGCCTTAACAGTTCCAGTCGTATTCGACTTGATCTCGTTTTCCATTTTCATCGCTTCAAGAATCAGAAGAGTTTGGCCTTTCTCTACTTTTTGACCGACGTTAGCTAGGATTTTAACGACTTTTCCAGGCATTTGCGTGAATAGTCCACCTTCATCACCAC
This sequence comes from uncultured Bacteriovorax sp., assembly GCA_946482295.1. Next base: position 22,841 of record CAMLRB010000001.1, read on the forward strand.
CGCCTAAGCTCGACGGCTTATAACCGCGATAAAGCTTAAACACGCGATCAACGTTTAGAAGAATTGATGGAGAATCTTGGCGAGCAAGTTTATTCCAACGAATACCATCAGTAGATGCAAAGTATTGGTCAGCAAGTTTACGAACGAAGATTGTCGCCTTATCAACTTCTTTATGGTCTTTGATTGTGCGGAATTCAAATTCAACCATCTCAGCCGCGTGAGCACGAGTCTTCACGAGGTCAATGATATATTCGTTTTTATCGTTATCTATAAGATATGTTCTCATTACAACCCCATTCTTCTAGCTTCAATCCCGGCGATGACCTTATAGATTGAAATGAAGTCCATATCAGTATTCACTTGCTCTTGTGGCTTTTCAGTACTGATGAAGTTTGTTGAATATTTTCCTTTAAGGAAAACTTCGTTTCTCATGATGACTTTATGAAGAGGAATGTTTGTTTTTAATCCTTCAATAAGAAGACCATCAAGAGCTGTTTTAATTTTTCTGATCGCAACTTCTCTGTTGATCCCTTTAGCAACTAACTTTCCAACCATGGGATCAAAGTCTGGAGTAACGTTGAGTCCTTTATAAAGACAGTTATCGAAACGAATTCCTTGTGGGAAGTTTGTTTCACAACCAGTTACTAGTCCTGGAGCTGGAAGCATTGTGATTGGATCTTCTGCACAGATACGGCATTCAATAGCGTGACCTGTTCTTTTAATCCATTCCTGTGAAGGAATTCCAAGATCGTCACCGAAAGCTGATTGAATCATACAAACGATCAAATCAATACCTGTAATTTCTTCTGTGATTGGGTGCTCTACCTGAATACGAGTGTTCATTTCCAGGAAGTAAAATTCTTTATCTTCACCCATGATAAGTTCAACAGTACCTGCTGAATCATAGTTGATGGCCTTAGCAAGTTTTACAGCGGAATTACAAACGCGTTGACGAAGTTCTTCATCATCGCCAATAAACGGTGATGGAGCTTCTTCAACGATTTTTTGGTGACGACGTTGAATTGAACATTCTCTTTCGAAGAAATGGAAAACGTTTCCTTTTCTATCGGCGAGAATTTGCACTTCAATGTGGTGAGGGTTAACGATGTATTTTTCAACAAGAAGGTCACCGTTTTTGAAAGCAGCTTTTGCTTCACGACCAACAGCTTCGAAGTTGTTACGAACATCTTGCTCGTTATGACAAACGCGCATACCACGTCCACCACCACCGGCAACTGCTTTAAGCAGAATAGGATATTTTATTTGGTTGGCGATTTTGATCGCTTCTTCAACTGTTGGAACTGCACCTGTTGATCCCGGAACAACCGGAATACCAACTTTTTGTGCGAATTCTTTTGAAACGGCCTTATCACCCATAACTCTTACAGCTTCAGGATGTGGTCCAATCCAAGTAATTCCATTATCAACTAGAGCTTGCGAAAACTCTGTGTTCTCAGAGAGGAATCCGTATCCTGGGTGAACACCGTCGATTTTATACTTTTTACAAACATCAAGAATGTTTGGAATGTTGAGATAAGTTTCTGCGTTCGTCGAACCAGGAAGTCTTACCCATTCATCACAAACTTCTAAGTGTTTTGCTTGAACTTCGTTATCTGTCCATACACCAACTGCAGTGTGACCAAGTTCACGACATGCTTTCGCAATACGTGCAGCGATCTCTCCGCGATTGATAATTAAGATTCTTTTTTGTTTACTCACATCAGCCTCTTAAAGTTGAATGTTGCCGTGTTTGCGTTTCGGCTTTTCTTGTTTCTTATTCTTAAGTGCAATTAGGTATTCATAAACACGCTTACGTGTTTCTTCTGGAAGAATAACTGCATCTAAGAATCCAAGTTCAGCAGCACGATATGGGTTCGCAAATTTCTCTTCGTAGTCTGCGATCAATTGTGCTTTTTTATCGTCGAACGCTTTTCCTGTTAATCCTTCCAACTCTCCACGGTAAATGATGTTAACTGCACCTTCAGCACCCATAACTGCGATTTCAGCAGTTGGGTAAGCAAGGTTAACGTCAGAACGTAAGTGTTTTGAAGCCATAACGAGGTAAGCACCACCGTAAGATTTACGAGTGATGATTGAAATTAATGGAACAGTTGCTTCTGAATAAGCATAAAGAAGTTTCGATCCGTGTTTAATGATCCCGCCGAACTCTTGAACAGTTCCTGGTAAGAATCCTGGAACGTCGATCAAAGTTAAAAGTGGAATATCAAAAGCGTCACAAAAGCGAACGAAACGAGCTGCTTTTTCACTTGATGCGATATCAAGAACACCAGCAAGAACTGCAGGCTGATTGGCTACGATACCAATTTTAATTCCACCAACTGAAGCGAAACCTACGATGATGTTTTTCGCGTAGTCTTTATGCACTTCTAAGAATTGAGCATCATCAACGATATCGAAGATGATTTCTTTCATGTCGTATGGTTTTTTTGGATTTGCTGGAACTGTTTCTTTGATTTTAACGTTGTCGCGGTAAACGATGTCTGAAGTATATTTCGCCGTCGCTTTTGTGAAGTTTGCTGGCGGAATATAACTTAAAAGTTCACGTACGCGTTCGAAACATTCATCTTCAGTGGCTACTCTAAATTGAGCCACACCTGATTTTTCAGCGTGAGCTGTTGCTCCACCAAGTTGTTCTTTTGTCACTTCTTCGTGAGTTACAGTCTTAATAACATCTGGACCAGTAACAAACATATAGGAAGTTTTATCAACCATGAAAATGAAGTCTGTTAGAGCTGGAGAATAAACCGCTCCACCCGCACATGGCCCCATGATCAAAGAGATTTGTGGAATTACACCTGAGCACTTAACGTTGCGGTAGAAAATTTCGCCGTAACCAGCAAGACCTTCAACACCTTCTTGAATACGAGCTCCACCAGAGTCGTTAATACCGATCATGGGAATTCTGTTTTCAAGTGCGAAGTCCATGATCTTGCAAATTTTCTTAGCGTGAGCAGCTCCGAGAGCTCCTCCCCAACAAGTAAAGTCTTGCGAGAAAAGGGCAACTTTTTGTCCGTTAATTGAAGCGATACCTGTTACGACACCATCTCCAAGAAATTTATTATCGAGACCTAAGTTTTGATTCTTATGAATAACAAAACGATCGAATTCAAGAAATGATCCTGGATCAACTAATCTTTCAATTCTCTCGCGTGCTGTATATTTACCTTGCTCGTGTTGTTTTTTAATTCTAGCTTCGCCACCACCGAGCTCCGACTCATGTCTGAGTTTTAATAAAAGCTCGCGTTTGCCTTCAAGCGTTTGCGTTTGATGCATAAAAAAAACCTCCTAAAGAAGGAGGCATTTTATACCGTCATTCCTTAGGAGGCTATCTTATTCCGCGTCAATTACTTAAAAATTTAGGCCGCTTTAACTCTTTTATCAAGGCCGTATTTATCAACTTTCATAATCAAGCTCGCTCTCGAGATATCGAGTTCTTTAGCAAGTTTTGATTTATTGAAATTGCATCGCTTCAAACCTTCACGAATCATCATAATCTCTAATTGTTCAAGAGCATCACGAAGCGTTCCTTCAGTATTTACACCTTTGAATGCTGGCTCAGCTGAAGCTCCCCAATCAAGAATACGCGCTGAAAGATTTGATGAATCGATAACTTTATCATCCCCAGCAAGAACAACAAGTCGCTCAACTTCGTTTTCAAGTTCACGAACGTTCCCTGGCCATGGGTAATCAAGCATCTTTTCCATACATTTTTTTGCAAATGTTTTTAACGCTTTTCCTGATTCATCACATCTCTTCTTCAAGAAGAAATCCATCAACACTGGAATATCGTCATGACGTTCACGAAGAGGTGGAAGAGCAACGTTAATAACGTTAATTCTGTAATATAAGTCCTCACGGAACTCACCTTTCGCCATCATTTCTTTAAGATTTTTGTTGGTAGCTGCAACGATTCTCACGTCTACTTTTTTCGGAGCTGTAGCACCTACTGGTAGATATGTTCCTTCTTGCAATACGCGAAGAAGTTTTACTTGCATTGATAGTGTGGTATCCCCGATTTCATCCAGGAAGAGTGTTCCACCGTTTGCTGTTTCAAATAGACCTTTTTTATCTTTCACTGCTCCAGTAAACGATCCTTTCACGTGACCGAATAATTCCGAATCAAGAAGGTTATCGTTAAAGGCTGAACAGTTAACAGCTAAGAACATTTTATCTTTTCTTGGTGAATAAAAGTGAATCGCTTTCGCAACAAGTTCCTTACCAGTACCGTTTTCACCATTGATAAGAACTGATGATTCAGAAGAAGAAATCTTCTCAAGAAGAGAATAGATCGCTTGCATCTTTTTCGATTTACCAATCATCGCGTGGTAGCGATATTTCTCACCCACTTCTGAACTTAAAGCCTGGATTTGAGTTTCGCGTTTTGTGATTTCATCATGGAATGAAACCATCTCTTCCGCGACAAGACCTGTTAACTCTTTTACGTATTCAAGTTCACGCGGCCACATCTTCTTAATTTTTTCACACGCCATAACAGCATCTGCTTCTAGTGTTCCACATTCGATCATTTGTTTTTTGATCGCTTCGATGTCACCACTTGTTGCTGTATCAACTACGAATGGATAAACGAAAACTGCACCAGCGAATTCCCCTTCAATCTTTACTGGGAATGCTACACCTTTAACGTGTTTGAAATATGATTCGTAAACAACTAGATCTTCTTTACCAGATGAAAGTCTCTCCACCATCTTCTCTACATCTTCTGCTAAGAAGTCATGGCCGTAAGCAGATTGCATCTGTACTTTCATGAATGGACTCTTGAATGCATAATTTTTATTTGCATGATCTGACCACAGCTTTCCGTGTGAATCAGCATAGAACATTTCGACTTCGAACCATTTGCCTAAGATGCCTTCAAGTTTTTGAATAACGTGAAGTTTTCCCATATCTTGCCAATTAATCATACAACTCTCCCAAGAGTGAGGGGTTTTAAACACCCAAGTTGTAAAACTTTTCGGCACTTTCCGAAAAAACTTAACTAGACTGAAGAATTTTTTAACACAATTAGTGGGATTCTACTTTGGTCGGCGTTGAAATTTCGCCATTTAGCCAAAAGTTTAGACGGGTAACATATGATTCTGCTAACCAATCCTGTGGGCCAATAAACTTATTGATGTGTTTCCCCTCTTTATTAAAGAGGAATGTCTCCGGCACTTTTAATGTACCTAATTGGTCCATTACTTTGTTATCTGTATCAATAGCGTATGTGACATTCTTTGGAATGTTTGGAAAGCGGGCCAAATACTTCTTAATTTTAACAAGATCATCGTTCACAGCAACTAATAGAAACTTAATTCCAGTTTCTTTCAACTTATCTGCATATCCCAAAAACTCTGGCATTTCTTTTTCACAAGGAGCACACCATGTTCCCCAAACGTGAACAAACGTACCCATTGAGCCTTTATTGAAGTCGTGAGCTGAGATCCTAGCATTGGTATTCACATCAACCACAGAAAGGTTTGGAAGCTCTTTTAGAACGTGTGCATCAGCTGTGTTTGTTTCATCTGAATAATATTTTTTTCGCTCATATTGAGCATAGAGATAAGTGAGAAAAAGAAGTCCGAAGACGAGTGCGAATTTTGTAAAAAGATTAAAGCGCATAAAAAAAAAGCCTCCACTAGGGAGGCTGTATAATAACTTTTTATTAACTACTCTACCAGAGTGAAGTAGCTCATTTTTGCATTGTCACCAACACGTCCGTCAGCGATCTTTACAACACGAGTGTATCCACCTTTTCTAGTTTTGAACTTTGGAGCTACGTTAACAAATAGGTTTGTTACCGCGTTCTTGTCGTTCAACTTAGCGTAAGCAAGTCTTCTGTTGTGAACAGTGTCTTCCTTAGCAAGAGTGATTAGTTTTTCAACGTATCCTCTTAGGGCCATACAACGAGCATGTGTCGTTTTAATTTTCCCGTGATCGAATACTTCAACAGCAAGGTTTCTGATGATTGCTGTTCTGTGAGCTGGCTTTACGCCTAATGTATATTTGTGATTACCGTGTCTCATACTTCCACCTAATTTTAAAAAATCTTAGTTTTTACCTACAGTCTTACCGTCTTGCATATCTTTCATTAAGCTATCAACTTTCATTCCAAGACCAAGACCCATGCTCGTAAGGATTTCTTTGATTTCATTCAAAGACTTTCTTCCGAAGTTCTTAGTTCTTAGCATTTCACCTTCTGTCTTCGAAACGAGTTCGTAGATATACTTAATGTTTGCATTCTGTAGACAGTTTGCTGAACGAACTGAAAGTTCAAGTTCAGATACTGGCTTAAGAAGCGCATTGTTTGTAGGTGAAGAGATAGCAACTGGCTTAGAATCATGCTTAACAACTTGCTCTTCATCTTCGAAAGTTAAGAACACAGCAAGCTGGTCTCTTAGGATTTTCGCAGCGAAAGCGATTGAATCAGCAGGATTAATTCCAGAGTTTGTCCACACTTCAAGAGTCAATTTATCGAAGTCAGTTCTCTTACCAACACGAGTGTTCGTAACAGAGTAGTTAACACGGTAAACTGGCGAGAAAAGTGTATCTAGGTAGATCCATCCAACAGGTAGTTCATACTCGTCTTTGTTATCTACAGCAGTAACGTATCCTTTTCCGCGAGCCACTTTAAGTTCGATCTTAAGTGATCCACCAGAAGAGATGTTAGCGATAACGTGATTTGGGTTTAGGATTTCAACGTTAGCGTTTGTTACGATATCTGAAGCTCTTACTGGACCTTCTCCTGATTTCTCAAGAACAAGAACAGTGTCTTCTTTTCCAGAAATTTTGAAACGCACTTCTTTTAAGTTAAGAATGATTTCTGAAACTTCTTCTTTTACGTTATTGATTGTGCCGAATTCATGTTCAACACCTTCGATTCTGATAGCAACAATTCCTGCTCCTTGAAGAGAAGAAAGAAGAACTCTACGAAGAGAGTTACCAAGAGTTTGGCCGTAACCTCTCTCAAGTGGCTTTGCTACGAATTTTCCGTAATCATTTCTTAAGCTTTCGCTTTCAGCTTCTAGGGCTACTGGTCTAATCATGCTATTCCAGTTTTTAGCTGTAAAATTATCCATTTCAACGACTCCTTAAATAGGTAATTAGACTCTTCTTCTCTTTGGTGCTCTACATCCATTGTGTGGAATAGGGCTTCTATCAGAAACAGATACGATTCTGATTCCTGCTCCAAGAAGAGCTCTGATAGCGTTCTCTCTACCAGCCCCTGGACCTTTCACTCGTACTTCTACTGAGTTTAATCCGTGTTCAACAGCTCTCTTAGCAGCTTCTAGAGAAGCAGTTTGAGCAGCGAATGGAGTCGATTTTTTAGATCCTCTGAATCCTAGTTGACCAGCGCTTGCCCAAGCAAGTGCGTTCCCTTGAGGATCAGTGAACGTTACGATTGTATTATTGAACGAAGCTTGGATATGACAAATCCCGTGCGATACGTTCTTTTTTACTTTTTTCTTAACAACTTTTTTTACCATATAACTATCCTAAATTAATTATTTAAGCGACTTGATTGATTTCTTACCAGCGATAGCAACTGCAGGACCTTTTCTCGTTCTTGCATTTGTATGCGTTCTTTGTCCTCTAACAGGAAGTGATTTTCTATGACGAACACCTCTGTAGCAGGCCATATCTTTTAGTCTTTTGATGTTAAGACCGATCTCACGACGAAGATCCCCTTCAACCACGTGACCTTCTTCAAGGTGCTTTCTGATTGTTTGAACTTCTTCTTCAGAAATATCATTTGAACTTTTTTCTGGATCAATTCCAGATAGAGTTAAAACGTCCATCGCTACTTTTGGTCCAACTCCGTAAAGAGATTGAAGCGCGATTCTCATTGCTTTGTTTCTTGGAATGTCTACACCTAAAATACGTGCCATATATTACCCCTAATTATCCTTGTCTCTGTTTATGTTTTGGACTGCTTTTGCAAACAACTCTTAAAACACCTTTTCTTTTGATAACTTTGCAATCTTTACAGATGACTTTTACTGAAGCTCTAACTTTCATAAACTATATCCCCACTACAACTACTTACTTCTGTAAGTTATTCTACCCTTAGTTAAATCGTATTTGCTGATCTCAACCAGAACTTTGTCTCCTGGAAGGATCTTAATAAAGTGCATACGCATTTTACCGCTAATATGAGCGATAATAATGTGTCCGTTCGGCAACTTAACACGAAATTTCGTGTTCGGTAAAAGCTCAGTAACTTCGCCTTCTACTTCGATGATATCTTTGTCAGTCATAATTCCCTAAAGCAGGTTGTATATCCTGATTTAAACCTATATAGCAAGTGCTATTTAGACCCAATTATTTTGTTTATCCAATAACTTTTTCTAGTGCTGTCGTGACCGCTGACTCTTGCATAGAAGCATCAATTTCAACCAAGGCACCTTTAGATTTATAGAAAGCTAACATTGGATCAACTGTATCAGCGAAAATTTTTAAGCGATTCGAAACGACTTCTTGAGTGTCGTCTTTTCTCTGCTTAAGTGAATCTTTCGCTCCACACTTGTCGCAAACATCAGCAACGCGAGGGGCTTTTGTAGCGAGATTATAAATTTCGCCGCAATTGCTACACGTTCTTCTATTTACTACCCGGTCAATTAAAATTCCCAGGTCAATCTTAAAGTAAACCGCGAGGGTTTTTCTTCCTTGGAGAAGCTCTGCTTCGAGCATTTCTGCCTGAGCAATGTTTCGAGGGAACCCATCAAAAATATAGCTAACTTTGTCTACGTCGCAGTTGGCTTTTAAGAGGGCCATTACAGTACTATCGTCTACCAAATCGCCTCTAGAAATAATTCCTGAAACTTTCTGGCCTAATTCACTACCTTTTGCAATTTCACTTCTCAGGAGATCGCCAGTTGAAATGTGCTTGAAGCCTTTTTCAACTAACTTCGCTGCCTGTGTGCCTTTTCCAGAACCAGGAGCGCCAAGTATGATCAAGTGAGGTTTCATTAATTAAAACCTTCTATTTGGACCGTTATATTTTCCTTTACTCTTAAAGGCGGTCTCATACTTATCTGAATACATGAATGTTTGTACGTTCAGCATAACTCTCATGGCAACACTCACCATAATCAGGAGCGAAGTTCCCTCAAAGCGGCTATGGCTTCCAGTTATAACAGATGGAAGAATACAAACCACGATCAAGAAAAGAGCTCCAAAGAAAGTTACTCTATTAAGAACGAAATCTAAATAATCTTGTGTCTTTTGTCCTGGACGAATCCCTGGAACAAAAGCGTTATTTTTCTGCAACATCTCAGCAACTTTTTTAGTTTTGAACTGAATAGGGGCATAGAAAAATGACATATAAAAAATAAGAAGAGCGAAAACCAAGTTAAATAACAAATTCCCCGGCATTAAAGACTGGTGAATTGTATCAACGTAAGGCTTAAGTGGGCTCGTCGCTGGAACAAAATTAGCTAAAGTAGCAGGCGCAGCTAAAAGCGAGCTTGCTAAAATCGGAGGCATAACCCCGCCAGTATCTAGACGAAGTGGAAGATTTTGATTTCCACCATAAACTTGATTATTCACAACTCGTTTAGCGTATTGAACTGGAATATTTCTAAACGCACTTTCGATATATGAAACAATGTAAAGAGAGATAACAATAATGGCTAAACTGATTGCCAAGCTCCATCCTGAAAGTTCACCACTTCTGAAAAGCGTGACTTTTTGAAAGAACTCAGAAGGAAGCTCAACTGCAATACCAGTAAAGATAATGAGTGAAACACCATTTTCTAGCCCAAATTCCGTAATACGTTCACCTAGCCACAATAGGAACATAGTTCCACCGGCTAAAGTAATCATAGTAGTTAATCTAAAAAGCATTCCTGGCTCATTGATTAGCGGAACACCAGTTGGACTTCTTAAGCCTTCAAATACGGCTGCCATTCCATAACCTTGAATACAGCAGAGTAAAACTGAAGCATAACGAGTCCATCTCTGGATCTTCTTATGACCTTCGCTGTCTTCTTGCATTTCTTGGATTTGTGGAACAACTTCACCTAATAAGCTGAAGATGATCGATGTAGTGATATAAGGCATGATCCCTAGAGCGAGAACAGAGAATCTTTTGAAAGCACCACCGCTAAAAGTGTTTACTAGATCAAAAATTCCACCGCCGCCTTCAGAGAAGTATGAGGCTAATGCCGAAGCATTAACACCTGCAACAGGTACTTGCGCTGCTAGTCTGTAAACTAGCAGTAGCAAGAATGTATAAAAAACGCGCTTCTTGAGTTCCTCTATCTTTCCTTGAGATGTAGCCATTGGCGATTCTTCCTAAACTAGTTAACCATTCCAGATGCATTCTTGATTGATTCAAGAGCTTTCTTAGAAAATTTTGATATTTCCTGAAATGTTAAAGCTTTAGTTAGAGGAATGCACCCAATAATTTTGATATTTAGGTTTTTATCTTGGCCAGATAGAAGTCCCTTAGTAATCAAAGTCTCTCTATTAACAATTTCGCCCTTAGCAAACTTAGCTTCGATATTCTCAAGAGTAACAACAGCGTACGCATCAGCGAACTTCATGTTGTTAAATCCACGCTTTGGAAGTCTCATGTATAGAGGAAGGTTGTTACCTTCAAACCCTGATCTCACGTGACCACTTTTTCTAGCTTTTTGTCCCTTGTGACCTTTACCGGCCTGAGTACCTTGACCAGAACCTTGTCCGCGACCAAGTCTTTTTGTATTTCTATTAGCACCCTTTGGGCTTTGTAGATTATTCAACGTCAACATATACAATTTCCTCTATAACCTAACGAACAATTAGTTATTCTTTTACTTCCAACATGTGGATAATTTTTTTAACCATTCCTCTTACGCTTGGAGTGTTCTCAAGCTCAGAAGTTTGGCCAACTTTTCTTAAACCTAAACCGCGTACATTTGCCTGAACTTTTTCAGTTGTACCAGCTAGACCTTTAACAAGTTTAACTTTTAATTTTGAAGATGTTTTAGCCATAAAAATTCCTAATTATTTTTTGCTCTAAGACCTTTAACGTCTTTATCTCTTGCTTTAGCGATCGCTTCAACTGATCTCAACTCTTTTAGAGCTTTGAAAGTTGCTTTAACGATGTTGTGCGGGTTATTCCCACGAAGAGATTTTGTTAATACATTTCTAACACCTGCAAGTTCAAGAATTGAACGACAAGCACCAGCAGCCTTAACCCCAGTACCTTCTGCAGCTGGCTTGAAAAGAATTTTACCAGCATCAAACTCACCCATGATTTCATGAGGAATTGTTCCATTATCAAGAGGAACTTCGATCATCATTTTGTAAGCTTCTTGTGTTGCTTTTCTGATCGCTTCTGGAACTTCCTTAGCTTTACCAAGTCCGTAACCAACTTTTCCTTTTTTATCACCAACAATCATTAGAGCTGAGAAAGAAAATCTTCTACCACCCTTAACAACTTTTGCTACCCTGTTTACAGCAACTACTCTCTCTTCAAGTTCAGTTCCTGTTCCAGGAGCTTTCTTCTTTGGAGGAGGTCCGCCGGCACCTTTTTTACCACGTGGGCCTTTTTTATCGCCAGCTTCAGATTCGAATTCTTCAATTACAGAAATTTCTTCAGACATATGATCTCCTAAACCTGTATTCCGCTTTCTCTAATACTTTGAACAAGTGCCGCGATTACGCCTGTATACTTATACCCAGCTCTATCAAAAACAGCAGCGTTCAGGTTATTTTTCTTCAGCATAGTAGCAACTTTTGCCCCAACTTTTTTAGCACCTTCGATGTTGCAGCTATCAGCCGCAGCTTCTTTTCCAAAAGTACTAACTGTGAACAAGCTTACTGATTTAGTGTCATCAATAACTTGAACTGAAATGTGCTTGTTTGATTTCATAGCACAAATGCGAGGTCTCTCAGAAGTACCGCTGATTTTATTTCTAATCGTCAGTCTCTTTCTTTGTCTCTGCGCATCTTTCTTATTTACAACTTTACCGTATGGCTTTCTCATATTTTTTCCCGCTTAGTAATTACTTACTTATTTACCTTTACCACCAGCTTTACCAGCTTTTCTAATAATTGTCTCAGTCGTGTATTTAACACCTTTACCCTTGTACGGCTCAGGCTCTCTGAATGATCTAACTTTAGCTGCTACTTGACCAACTAGTTCTTTATTTGAACCTTCGATATCAATCTGGTTCTTGTTAACCTTAGCTGTGATTCCAACAGGAAGTGGGAAATCAATTGAGTGAGAGTAACCTAAGCTCAATTGAAGTGTAGTTCCAGAAACTGCTGCTTTATAACCAACTCCGTTGAACTCTAGAGACTTTACGAAACCAGTACTAACACCAGTTACCATATTGCTAACCAAAGTACGAGCTGTACCCCATTGTGATCTTGCTTCCGCAGAATCATCAATTGGCTTTACCGTTACCGTTTTCCCTTCAAGAGTTACAGTTACGTTTTTATTAAATTTATGTGTCAAAGTGCCTTTAGCACCTTTTACAGTAATTAGGTCACCTTTGATAGTAACTTCAACTTTCTCAGGAACATTTACTGGATGTTTACCAATACGTGACATGACTTAAACTCCTACCAAACGTTGCAGAGAACTTCCCCGCCCACTTTATTTTTCTTAGCTTCACGAGAAGACATAACGCCTTTCGAAGTAGAAACAACTGAAATCCCCAAACCGCTCATTACACGCTTGAAAGATGCATAGTCATTATATCTACGTAAACCTGGTCTTGAAACTCTACTTAGTCCAACGATTGCACCTTCTTTAAGAGCAACTTTGATTTTGATATCATTTGGAGCTTTCGCTACAATCTTGAAAGACTTGATATAACCTTCATCTTTTAGAACTTTACAAATGGCAGCTTTGATTTTACTAGCTGGAAATTCAACTTTTTCGTGACCAGCGCTGTTACCATTTCTAATGATCGTTAGCATGTTTGAAATTGGATCTGTTTGCATATTTTCCTCTTAATTTCCTATTACCAGCTTGACTTAGTTACGCCCGGAACCATTCCCTTAAGAGAAAGTCCTCTAAAGCACACTCTGCAAAGTTTAAACATTCTAATGAAAGCTCTTGGTCTTCCACAGTGTTCACATCTATTTCTATGTCTAACTTTAAACTTAGGTTTTTTTTCGTTTGCGATAATTTTAGCTAATCTAGCCATTCATAACTCCATTATTTTCTAAAAGGCATTCCAATCAATGTTAATAGCTCTCTTCCTTCATCGTTCGTCTGTGCAGTCGTCACGATAGAAATCCCCATACCTCTGATTTTATCTACTTTATCGTAGTTGATTTCAGGGAAGATGATCTGCTCTTTTAGGCCTAATGTGTAGTTTCCTTTTCCGTCAAACCCCTTAGAAGAAACACCTCTAAAGTCACGTACACGTGGAAGCGAGATCGAAATCAATCTATCAAGAAATTCATACATCTTTTCGCCTCTAAGAGTAACAGAAGCACCAAGAGGCATTCCTTCTCTTACTTTAAAAGATGCGATTGAAGTTTTAGCTCTAGCTACAACTGGTTTTTGACCAGTAATTGCTGCTAAATCATTTACGATTGAGTCAACAACTTTAGAGTTTGATACTGCGTCTTTTGTTACACAGTTCACTACGATTTTTTCGATCTTAGGAATTCTGTGGACGTTATCATATCCAAATTTTTTTACTAGTGCTGGTACAACTTCTTTTCTGTATATGTCTTTCATTCTGCTCATATAAATTCCCTAATTAAATTACAGCGCCACACTTTTTAGAAACTCTCTGCTTTTTGTTATCTTTTCCAGCAGTGAACTTAACCTTTGTAGGTTTCTTAGTTTTTGGGCTGATTAAAGATACATTGCTTGCATGAAGCGGAAGATTCTTAGTAACGAATCCACCTTCTGGGTTTTGTTGGTTCGGCTTAACTGAACGCTTAACTTCGTTCACACCTTCAACAACAACTTTACTAGTCTTTCTGTTTAGAGAAAGAATTTTTCCTGTTTTCCCTGCATTGCTACCGGTAGTTACAACAACTTCATCATTAACTTTTAACTTTTTCATAAACTACAACCTACCTACAACTGTTAAAGAACTTCTGGAGCGAGAGAACAGATCTTTGTGAAGTTCTTTCCTCTTAGCTCTCTAGCAACTGGTCCAAAAATACGAGTACCAATTGGCTCATTAGCGTTGTTGATGATAACAACACTGTTTGTATCGAATTGGATGTATGATCCATCTTCTCTTCTGATTGGGTAAACAGTTCTTACGATTACTGCTTTTTTAACATCACCCTTTTTAACTTTACCGCCAGTAACAGCTTGTTGAACCGCTACTACGATAATATCTCCAATTCCTGCAGAAGTTCTTTTAGAACCCCCAAGAACCTTGAAACATCTAACCATTTTTGCTCCAGAGTTATCTGCTACCTCTAGATTAGTTTGCATTTGGATCATAACTTTATCCCTTAGTTAACTTTTAACAATTCCCATTTCTTTAATTTCGAATACGGACGTGACTCGATGATTGTAACAGCGTCACCGATTTTAGCCTTAGAAGCTTCATCGTGTACGTGGTACTTCTTAGATGTACTTACGAATTTACTGTAAGCTCCATCTTTGAATCTTCTTGTAACTTTAACAACAATTGTCTTTTCGTTCTTATCGCTAACAACTGTTCCGTCTAGTGTCTTTTTGAATGTCTTTTTTACTTCGCTCATTATCAATATCCTATTTGGTTAGCTGTTTGCTAAAAGTCAAAAGTCTAGCAATGTCTTTTTTAAGAAGTTGCTTTCTATGTGGCTTTTCAGTCCCAGAAACAGCAGCTTGGATCTTAAGAGTTAGAAGCTCTTTTTTAAGTTCAACAAGTTTTTTTCCAACTTCTTTTTGATTAAGTTTTTTTACGTCATCTAATGTGATCATAGTGTGTCCAAAAATAAATTTATGTCTGCGCCTTATTGCATCTTTTTCTTAATTCGACAAGGCTTCTTTCTTAACTATTTTAGTTTTTATAGGTAATTTATACATTGCTAGCTTTAGAGCATCTAAACTAACACCTTCTTCAAGGCCACCTACTTCAAACAAAATTCTTCCTGGTCTAATAACTGCTACCCAAGTTTCTGGAGAACCTTTACCGCCACCCATACGAACTTCAGCCGGCTTTCTTGAAAGCGACTTATCTGGGAAGATCTTAATCCACATATTTCCACCGCGTTTCATTTTTCTTGAAATCGCAATACGTGCAGCTTCGATTTGTCTGTTTGTGATATATCCACAACCAGTTGCTTGAAGACCATATTCACCGAACACTAGTGTATTTCCGCGGTTAGCAGCACCAGTCATTCTTCCTTTTTGTTGTTTTCTAAATCTAACTCTTTTAGGACTTAACATGAGTAACCTCTATTTAAAATTCTATAAAACCTATTTATAGATCTCGCCCTTATAAACCCAAACTTTAACGCCAATGATTCCGTAAGTAGTCATGGCTTCAGCTGTGTTATAGTCGATATCTGCTCTTAAAGTATGAAGAGGGACTTTTCTTTCAGCGTACCCTTCAGTTCTTGCCATCTCGGCACCACCAAGACGACCTGAAGTTCTAACCTTGATCCCTTTTACACCAGCTCTGAATGCTGATTGCATAACTTTTTTCATTGCTCTTCTGAAAGCAACACGTTTCTCAAGCTGAGAAGCGATGTTTTCAGCGATAAGTTTTGCGTCTGCATCTGGCCTCTTAACTTCAGCGATGTTGAAAATTAAAGTTCCAGTAGTCATTTTTTTTAGGTCGTTACGGATTTTTTCGATCCCTGTACCTTTTTTACCGATAGCAATTCCAGGCTTAGCTGTGTTTACGGTAACTTTAACTTGATCAGACGTACGTGAAATATCGATGCTTGCTACAGCAGCGGCTTTCATGTTCTTCTCAATATAAGTTCTCATTTTTAGATCTTCGTGAAGAAGTTCAGCATATCTATCTTTGGCGTACCAGCTTGAGTGCCAACCTTTGATATAACCTAATCTAAAACCGTAAGGATGTACTTTTTGTCCCATTTATCCCTTCCTATGCTTCTTTTAAAACCACTGTAACGTGACTTGTTCTTTTTCTAATTTTGTAAGCGCGACCTTGAGCTCTTGGCATGATTCTCTTAAGCATTGGACCTTCATCAGTGAAGATAGTTCCAACTACTAGATTATCTAGATCGTACTTGTTTGCTTCGTTAGCGATCGCAAGACCACTGTTGATTAGCTTTGTAAGTGCGATAGCAATTTCTTTCTTCTCACAAAATCTCAAGATTTTGATTGCTTCAGATGCTTTCTTGTTTCTAACAAGGTCGCAAACTTGTCTAATTTTTCTTGGTGCGATTCCAACGTTGTTTAATTTTACTTTAACGGACATAAGCCCCTCTCCAAATTAATTATTTCTTAGCTACTTTCTTATCAGCGCCGTGGCCGTGGAAAGTTCTAGTGATAGAAAATTCACCAAGCTTATGGCCAATCATGTTGTCAGTTACATAAACGGGAACAAATTTTTTCCCATTGTGTACAGCAAACGTGATCCCGATAAATTCAGGTACTACAGTTGAACGACGTGACCATGTCTTAATAACTTTGCTTGCTTTGTTGCTATCGTTTGCGATAGCTGCAACTTTCTTAAGCAAATGTGTATCAACGAAAGGTCCCTTCTTTAATGAACGAGCCATCTTAAAACTCCCTAATTACTTTCTTCTTTTTACGATAAATTTATCAGTTCTCTTATTCTTACGAGTCTTGTATCCACGAGTAGGTAATCCCCATGGAGTCACTGGGTGACGTCCACCTGAAGTTCTACCTTCACCACCTCCCAACGGGTGATCGACAGGGTTCATAGAAACACCGCGAACAGTAGGTCTGATACCAAGTTTTCTTGTGATACCAGCTTTACCGCGGTTTACTTTTTCGTGGTCTAAATTACCAACTTGTCCAATTGTTGCGCGACAGTTGCTTTTTACTCTTCTTAATTCACCTGATGGCATTCTTAGAAGAACGATTTCGCCTTCTTTCGCCATAACTTGAACATAAGAACCAGCTGAACGAGCGATCTGTCCGCCTGCACCTGGGTTAAGTTCAACGTTGTGTACAAGTGTACCAATTGGAATATCGCTTAAAAGTTTAGCGTTTCCAACTTTGATATCTGCTGATGCAGATGAAATGATTGAATCGCCAACTGATAATCCCAATGGAGCTAGGATAAAGTTAGTTGCACCATCAGCATAAACGATTAAAGCGATGTTACATGTTCTGTTTGGATCGTAACAAATAGCTTTAACTGTTGCTGGAACTTCAAGTTTATTTCTTTTGAAGTCGATGATTCTGTATTTTTGTTTTACACCGCCACCATGGTGACGAGTTGTAATACGGCCGGCGTTGTTACGACCAGCTTTTGATTTTTTAACAGAAAGAAGGTTTGATGGAACTTCTACACCTTTAGTAAGGTCTTTAGAGTTCATTACCTGCTTCTTTCTAAGCGTTGGTGTGACTGGTTTAAATTTTGTAATTCCCATAATTATTCCTTAAAAATCTTTAAAAACTAGATTCCTTTGAAAAACTCAATTTTTTGTCCTTGAGCAAGTTGCACAAGGGCTTTCTTATAAGAAGAAGTCTTCTTATGAGATTTAGCAGTTCTTTTTACTTTTCCTGGGATAACTGCAGTTTTTACACTTACAACTTTCACATCGTAGAAAGACTCAATTGCGTTTTTGATTTGATTCTTATTTGCTTTAAGATTCACAATGAAACCGTAGCGATTGTTTGCTTCAGTTGCGATTGCGATTTTTTCAGAAATAAGAGGTTTTACTAATACGTCGTTAATTGCAGCCATGATTACACCAATTTGTTAGCAAGTTTTTCGAAAGCCTGCTTTTCCATAATTAAATTTTCATATTTAACAGCTTCGTAAACGCTCATGTTATCTACACCAAGTGCTTTCGCAGTAGCGATGTTTCTAGCAGCTCTGATTGCTAAGCTAGCAGAGTCGTTAGTAACGATAAGTGCGTTTAAAAGATTTTTTGACTCTAGAAGAGCGTACATCTCTTTTGTCTTACCAGTTGAAGTAAGAGTATCAACGATTGTTAATTTACCAGCTAGGTGCTTATCAACAAGAACTGACTTAAGTGCATTAAGTACAACTTTTTTGTTAACTTTTTGTTCGTATGAACGTGGTTTAGGTCCGAAAACTGTACCACCACCTGGCATTAAAGGAGAACGTGTAGACCCTTGACGAGCATTACCAGTTCCTTTTTGCTTGAAAGGCTTCTTACCACCACCACGAACTTCTGATTTACCTTTTGTACAAGCATTTCCTTGTCTTCTTGAAGCAAGAGTTGCTTTAACAACTTGGTGAACCACTGGAACGTTGATAGCGTCAGGAGCGAACTCAAGACTTACTTTTATTTTTTCTTTTGATTCAAATTTACTATTTAATACATTTAATTCTGTCATTTGCGACCTCTACCTTGCGTCTTATGATTTTTTAAGAGCTTTAGATATTTTAATAAATCCTTCTTTAGCTCCAGGTACTGACCCTTTAAGGAGTAGGTAGCCTTTATCTAGATTTACTTCAACAACTACGATGTTTTGTACTGTCTTTTTATCTGTACCCATGTGACCTGGCATTTTCTTGTTTTTGAAAACACGGCCTGGAGTAGCTCTGTTACCGATAGATCCCACTCTTCTGTGGAAGTGAGAACCGTGAGAAGCAGGTCCACCGCGGAAGTTATAACGTTTCATAACTCCGGCGAAGCCTTTACCTTTTGATTCACCTGTAACGTCTACATATGAACCAGCAGTGAAAGTAGCTACGTCTACTTCTTTACCAAGGTTTGCTGCATCTACTGCATCAGCTTTAATTTCAGAAAAATTTGTAACATTTTGAGAAACGCCAGCCTTAGCAAGGATACCCTTGTTTGGCTTATTAAGAAGAGCCTCGCGTTTTTCGCCGAAACCAACTTGGTAAGCGTTGTAACCATCTTTTTCAGTGGTCTTAACTTGTGTGATTAGGTTAGGGATTACTTTGATAACTGTAACTGGAATGTGGTTTCCGTTTTCATCAAAAACACGAGTCATTCCTGCTTTAACGCCATAAACAGCGTCTAAAGCGATCTTTGCATCAGACATTTTTTCCTCCACAGCATCACCCTAGTCTAAGGGATGCGTACATGGTTATTAATATTTAGTTCTAAAAGTTCGTATGTTTTACTAGTACTTGATCTCTACGTCAACCCCAGAAGACAAATCCAACTTCATAAGTTGATCAATTGTTTGCTGAGTTGGCTCGATGATATCAACAAGACGCTTGTGAGTTCTCATTTCGAACTGCTCACGCGATTTTTTATCGATGTGTGGAGAGCGAAGAACTGTGAACTTGTTGATTTCTGTTGGTAGAGGGATCGGTCCCGCTACTCTTGCACCTGTTTCTTTTGCAGTTTGAACGATTTCATTAACTGAAGTGTCCAAAAGCTTGTGATCATAGGCGCGTAGCTTGATTCTTAATCTTGTAGCTTTCATAATATACGTCGGTCCTTATTTTTGTTTTTGACTTTTTATTTTGTATGCGGCCCTTTGTCAAGCGACCGCAAACGTTTTTCTCAAATTAATCTAAAATTTCAGCAACAGTACCAGCACCAATCGTACGTCCACCTTCACGGATCGCGAAACGAAGTGACTTTTCCATAGCAACTTTAGAGATTAGCTCTACGTTGAATGAAGTGTTATCACCTGGCATGATCATTTCTACACCTGGCTTAAGTTCGATTGATCCTGTTACGTCTGTAGTTCTGAAGTAGAACTGTGGACGGTAGCCTTTGAAGATTGGAGTGTGACGTCCACCTTCTTCTTTTGTAAGGATATAAACTTCTGCTACGAACTTAGCGTGTGGCTTAACTGATCCTGGCTTAATTAAACACTGTCCACGCTCTACATCTTCTCTCTTCGTTCCACGAAGTAGAAGACCAGCGTTATCTCCCGCTTGACCTTGGTCAAGAAGCTTACGGAACATTTCGATACCTGTTACTGTTGTTTTTTGAGCGTCACGGATACCTACAATCTCGATCTCTTCGTTGATCTTGATTACACCGCGCTCAATACGACCAGTTACTACCGTTCCACGACCTGAGATCGAGAAAACGTCTTCTACTGGCATAAGGAATGGCTTATCAACATCTCTTTGTGGAGCTGGGATGTAAGCGTCTACTGCGTTCATAAGTTCGATGATTTTGTTTTCGCCGATTTCTGGATTACGCCCTTCTACTGCTGCAAGTGCAGATCCAGCGATGAAAGGAATTTCATCTCCTGGGAAGTTGTAAGAAGAAAGAAGCTCTCTCATTTCCATTTCTACAAGTTGAAGAAGTTCTGGATCGTCAACCATGTCTACTTTGTTAAGGAATACTACTAGAGCTGGAACCCCTACCTGACGAGCAAGAAGGATGTGCTCACGAGTTTGTGGCATTGGACCATCAGCAGCTGAACAAACAAGAATACCACCGTCCATTTGAGCGGCACCAGTGATCATGTTTTTTACGTAGTCAGCGTGACCTGGACAGTCTACGTGAGCGTAGTGACGAGTTGCTGTTTCGTATTCAACGTGTGCTGTGTTGATTGTAATACCACGTGCTTTTTCTTCTGGTGCTGAATCGATATCTGCATATGACTTCGCTGCTCCACCGTGGTGTTTCGCCATAGTCATTGTGATTGCTGCTGTTAGAGTCGTTTTACCATGGTCTACGTGACCAATAGTTCCGATGTTAACGTGAGGTTTATTACGGTCAAATTTTTCCTTAGCCATGATTGGTTTCTCCTTAAATAAAACCTAAATATAAATACCTTTCTTTTCTAAAGTCGATTTAGCTAAATCTTGTGGCATTTCCACATAGTTTTTGAACTTCATAGTGAAGCTTGCTCGGCCTTGAGATTTCGATCTGAGATCAGTACTATAACCGAATAATTCTGCCAATGGAACTTCGGCAGAAATTAAATCTTTGTTCTGCTTAATTCCCATAGTGATGATCTTTCCACGTTTAGCATTAATGTCCGAGATAACATCTCCTGTATAGTCCTGCGGCGTGATAACTTCTAAATCCATAATCGGTTCAAGAAGTCTAACTCCAGCATTTCTACAGGCTTCTCTAAAAGCATTTGAAGCTGCAATCGCATATGCCACTTCACTCGATTCATTTTCATTGAATTCTGCTGACAATAAAGTCGCTTTAATATTCAAGAATGGGTATCCAGCGAGCATTCCACCAGGGGCCGTGTCCATAACGGATTTTTTGATAGAATCTATAAAGTTTTGTGGAAGAATTTTTGAATTAATTTTTGATTCAAACTGAACTCCAGCTTGGTAATCAGCCGGTTCTACTTTTAAGCTAACCTGACCAAATTGGATTTTTCCTGCAAGCTCTTTATGGAACGTATTTTCACCTGTCGCACTTCCCGCAATACTTTCACGGTAAGAAACTTGAGGTTTACCAACTCGAATGCCAACGTTGAATTCACGTTGTAATCGATCAGCGATAATTTCCAGATGCAACTCTCCCATTCCAAAAATGAGAAGTTGACCTGTTTCTTGATTATTTTTAAAAGAAAAAGATGGATCTTCATTTTTCAACTGCTCGAGAGTTGAAATAAGTTTTTTCTCATCTGCAGCTGTCTTTGGCTCGATAGCAATCGAAATAACCGTTTCTGGAAATTCCATTAAGTCATAAACAATTGGTTTATTTTCAGTACAAAGAGTCTCACCTGTCGTTGTATCTTTAAAACCTGCTACTGCTACAATGTCCCCTGCAAAAGCTTCTTGCAGCTCTGTACGTTTATCCGCATGCATTTGGAAAATTTTATTAATTCTTTCGCGTTTCTTTTTGAGTGAATTGTAGACCGTTTGACCTGACTCTAATTTACCAGAGTAGATACGAACATAAGTTACACTTCCTACGAATGGATCCGTTGCAATTTTAAAAGCGATTCCGCTGAACATTTCATCAATTTCTGGCTTACGAATTTCTTCCTTTTCTGGATCTTTAACACTGTGGCCTTTTAACTCACCTCTATCAGTTGGAGATGGAAGGTAATCAACAACAGCATCTAAAAGCGGCTGAATTCCTTTATTTTTAAACGCTGATCCACATAGAACAGGAATAAAAGATTTTTGAATTGTGGCCATACGAATGGCACTTTTTAACTCAGCAGCAGAGATAGTCTCTCCTCCGAGAAATTTTTCAGCCAGCGAATCATCGTAGTCGGATAAAGTCTCAATCAGTTCATCTCTATAGAGTGAACATTCATCGGCAATATCGGTAGGAATATCTTTAACTTCTACTTTAGAACCTAAACTTTCTGCAGGAAAAAAAAGCGCTTTCATTTCGAGAAGATCAACCACACCTTGGAAGTTTTCTTCTGAGCCTATTGGCCATTGAATCGCAGCTGCTTTTTTATCAAGCTTCTCGCGAATTTCAGTAATACAGTTTTCAAAATTAGCTCCCATGCGATCCATCTTGTTGACGAAAGCAAGGCGAGGAACTTTATATTTATCAGCTTGGGCCCACACTGTTTCTGACTGTGGCTCCACTCCTGATACGGCATCAAATACACCAATGGCTCCGTCAAGAACGCGAAGTGATCTCTCTACTTCGATCGTAAAATCTACGTGGCCTGGAGTATCGATGATATTGATCGTTTGTTTGTTCCAGCTACAAGTTGTAGCAGCGGAAGTAATTGTGATTCCTCTTTCTTGCTCCTGAATCATCCAATCCATCGTTGCAGTTCCATCATGAACTTCACCGATCTTATGGCTTTTTCCAGTGTAATAGAGGATTCTTTCAGTCGTCGTCGTCTTCCCAGCATCAATGTGGGCCATGATTCCGATGTTGCGAATTTTGTCGATTTGTTGCTTAGAACTCATAGTTTAAAAATAAAAAGAGCTCCCACTGGGGGAGCTCTCTAAAAAAGGTAAATTTAATTACTACCATTTAAGGTGAGCGAAAGCCTTGTTAGCCTCAGCCATTTTGTAAACGTCTTCACGTTTCTTAACAGATCCACCACGGTTTTGTGAAGCATCGATGATTTCATCAGCAAGCTTTTGAATCATTGTTTTACCTGATCTATCAGAAGCGTAATCACGTAACCAACGAAGTGCTAGTGATTGACGACGAGCTGGACGAACTTCAACTGGGATTTGGTAAGTAGCACCACCGATACGGCGAGACTTAACTTCAACAGCTGGCTTAATGTTTGAAAGAGCTTTCTTGAAAACTTTTAGAGGTTCTTCACCAGTTTTCTCTTGAACTACTTCAAGAGCACCGTAGAAGATTTTTTCTGCGATTGATTTTTTACCACCGATCATCAAAGTATTGATGAACTTTGTGATAACGATGTCTTGGAACTTTGGATCAGGAAGGACTTCTCTGACGTCTGCTTTTCTTTTACGTGACATATATACTCCTCTTCACTTCTTTCACCATTGAAAGAAATTACTCTCCCTGTACCGCCGGAACAATATAGGGAGTGTGTTAATTATTTAAGATTAAACTAGGGAACTAAATTATTTTTTAGGTCTCTTAGCACCGTATTTAGAACGGCCTTGTCTTCTCTTATCTACACCAGTTGCATCTAGAGCACCACGGATTGTATGGTAACGAACCCCTGGTAGATCTTTTACTCTTCCGCCTCTGATGAGAACGATCGAGTGCTCTTGAAGGTTGTGTCCTTCTCCACCGATATATGAAGTTACTTCAAATCCTGAAGTAAGTTTAACTCTACATACCTTTCTCATCGCTGAGTTTGGCTTCTTTGGAGTCGTTGTATATACACGAACACAAACACCACGTCTTTGAGGACATGATTTAAGTGCTGGTGACTTAGTTTTCGAGTATTTATCCTCGCGACCCTTTCTGATTAACTGATTAATTGTAGGCATTGTCCAACTGCTCCTTAGCTTTTTCCAACATTCGCAAATATAGCCACTTTCTTTACCAAAAGAAAGTGGCGAGTTCAAGTTTTTTTCTTAAAATGATAACGATGCAGCTGTCGCTACTTCATCATCGTTCATCACAGCTTCGTAATTTCTGTATCTAGGAATACCAGATCCAGCAGGGATTAGGCGACCCATAATTACGTTTTCTTTTAGACCACGAAGAGCATCTGACTTACCTTCAAGGGCAGCCTGAGTAAGTACTTTCGTTGTCTCTTGGAAAGACGCAGCAGAAATGAATGATTCAGTTGTTAACGACGCTTTTGTAATACCAAGAAGAAGCGGCATAGCTTCTACTGGTTTTTCGCCAGCAGCTGTTAATCTCTCATTCGTTTCATTCAGCTCAGCTCTCGTAATTGAGTCCCCAGTTACATAAGTTGAATCACCTGGATTAGATACTTCAACTTTCTTCAACATCTGAGAAGCGATAACCTCGATGTGTTTATCATCGATCTTAACACCTTGAAGACGGTAAACTTCTTGGATTTCATCTACGATATAACGAGCAAGTGCTTTAACACCAAGAACGCGAAGAATGTCATGTGGATTTGATGGTCCATCCATGATTGGCTCTCCAGCTCTGATATAGTCACCTTCGTTAACAACAACATAACGTCCTTTTGGAACAACATATGTCATAGGATCTGAACCATCTTCTGGGCGAACGATGATTCTTCTATTTCCTCTCAACTCAGTACCAAATTCAATTGTTCCTGAGATGTCTGAAATTTGAGCAGCGTTTGACGGCTTTCTTGCTTCAAAAAGTTCAGCAACACGTGGAAGACCTCCGGTAATATCCTTAGTCTTCGTTGTTTCACGTTGAAGTTTTGAAATCGCAGAACCAACGTCAACTTTGTCACCTTCTTGAACGATGATGTTTGCTCCTACCTGTAGACGGTAAGCTGCATATCTCTTCGTTCCTGGAACAAGTTGTGGTTGTCCATTTTCATCTACGATCACGATACGTGGTTGCAGAGAAGGGTTCTTTGATTCAATAACAACTCTGTGTGAAAGACCTGTAACGGCATCCACTTGCTCATTGATTGTGCTACCAACGATTAGATCTTCGTATTTAACTGTACCTGAAACTTCAGTTAGAACTGGAATTGCGAATGGATCCCATTCTGTAATTCTATCCCCTACTGAAACTTCTTGGCCTTGCTTGAAGAAGATTTTTGATCCGTAAACAACAGGGTATCTTTCTTTTTCAACACCACGAGCATCACGTACTACAACTTCCCCGTTTTTGTTCATTACGATGTTAACGCCTTCGTTGTTTGTTACGAATTGAACGTTATCAAGGTGAATTACACCGGCCGTACGAACTTCAGTTTTGTTAACTTGAGCACCTGCAGTTGCAGTTCCCCCAACGTGGAATGTTCTCATTGTAAGCTGAGTACCTGGTTCACCGATCGACTGAGCAGCAATTACACCTACAGTTTCACCGATTGAAACAAGCTTTCCGCGAGCAAGGTCACGTCCAAAACAGAAAGCACAGAAACCATGTCTTTCTTTACAAGTTAGAACTGATCTAACTTTAATCTGGTCAACTTCCTTATCTTTAAGAACTTTTAAATCTTTTTCTGTGAGCATGTAGTTTCTTGGGAAAACTTCAGCTCCGTTAGCATCTACAACCGCTTGAGCAGTTACACGGCCCATTGCTCTTTCAGCTACGTGCTCAACAACTTCACCAGCTTCGATTCTTGATGTAAGCGTGATTCCGTCTGTAGCATTACAGTCTGTAGAACGGATAATACCGTCTTGAGCAACGTCAACTAGACGACGAGTTAAGTACCCAGAGTTAGCTGTTTTAAGAGCTGTATCTGCTAGACCCTTACGTGCACCGTGAGTAGACGTAAAGTACTCGAGTACTGATAGACCTTCACGGAAGTTAGATGTAATCGGAGTTTCAATGATCTCGCCAGATGGCTTAGCCATTAGACCCCTCATACCACCAAGCTGTCTGATCTGTTGAGTAGAACCTCTGGCTCCAGAGTCTGCCATCATGAACAGAGAGTTGAATGAAGGAGCGTTCATTTTTTCTTTCCCGTCGTCACTTGTGAATGACTGAGTAGAAATACGCTCGATAACTACTTTAGTAAGTTTTTCGTTTGTTTGTGCCCAAACGTCGACGATCTTATTGTAACGTTCACCGTCTGTAATCGATCCTTCGTTGTACTCTTCAGTGATCTTTGCAACTTCTTTATGGGCGTCTGCAAGGATTCCTGCTTTTTCAGCTGGGATTGTCATATCGTGTACGTTGATCGAGATACCCGCTTTTGTAGCGTACTCGTATCCAAGTCTCATGATTGCGTCTGCAAGCATTACAGTTTCTTTCTCCGTACCAACACGGTATGCATGGTCAATCAATTTCCCTAGAGCTTTTTTCCCTAGGATTTGGTTGATGTCAGAGTACTTAAGACACTTAGGTACTGCATCCCATACGAACGTACGACCTACAGTTGTTTCAATCATTGCACCATCAATACGAACTTTGATTGGAGCTTGAAGGTGAAGGTTACCTGAGTGGTAAGCAAACTGAGCTTCTTCTTTAGAAGCAAATACTTTGTTGTATCCACGTGCGAATGGACGAATTCTTGTCATGTAGTACAGACCAAGAACGATATCCTGAGAAGGAACGATAATTGGCGTTCCGTCTTTTGGAGAAAGAATGTTGTTTGTCGACATTGCTAGAATACGACATTCAATTTGTGCTTCGATTGAAAGAGGAACGTGAACCGCCATCTGGTCACCGTCGAAGTCAGCGTTGAACGCTGTACACACGAGTGGGTGAAGTTGGATAGCTTTACCTTCGATAAGGATAGGTTCGAAAGCTTGAATACCAAGTCTGTGTAGAGTTGGTGCACGGTTAAGTAGAACTGGATGCTCTTGTACCGCTTCCTCAAGGATGTCCCAAACTTCTTGCTTTTGTTGGTCAACCATCTTCTTAGCAACTTTAATCGTTGTACAGTGACCTTTTTCAATTAGCTTGTTGTAAATGAATGGTTTGAAAAGTTCGAGTGCCATCAACTTCGGAAGACCACATTGGTGAAGTCTTAGTGAAGGACCAACTACAATTACCGATCGCCCTGAATAGTCTACACGTTTACCAAGTAGGTTTTGACGGAAACGACCTTGCTTACCTTTAAGCATGTCTGAAAGTGAACGAAGAGGACGCTTGTTAGCACCTGTGAACACTTTTCCACGACGGCCGTTATCGAAAAGAGCATCTACTGCTTCTTGAAGCATTCTCTTCTCGTTACGGATGATGATTTCAGGAGCGTTAAGTTCTTTAAGTCTTCTTAGACGATTGTTTCTGTTAATTACACGACGATAAAGATCGTTAAGATCTGAAGTCGCGAATCGCCCTGCCTCAAGTGGAACTAGTGGACGAAGATCTGGTGGAAGAACAGGAATAACATCCATCATAAACCATTCAGGCTTATTTTCAGACTTAAGAATTGATTCAACAACTTTAAGTCTTTTGATTGTTTTTGCTCTCGCCATTTCAGTCGTAGCAGCGGCTAGTGCACGACGAAGTTCTTTGTTGATGATATCAAGGTCAAGCTTCTTAAGAAGTTCTTTAATTGTTTGTCCGCCCATTCCGGCTTCGAACTCAATCCCTTGCTCTTTTAGTTCTTGGTATTGTTGTTCAGAAATTACGCGACCAACTTCTAGACCACCGTCAACATTGTCAGTAGCTGAAGAAGTTACAACGTAAGCTTCATAATAAAGAACTCTTTCAAGTTCTTTTAGAGTTAAATCAAGAAGAGCTCCCAAACGAGATGGAAGTGATCTTAGGAACCAGATGTGTGCAACAGGTGCTGCTAGTTCAATGTGACCTTGACGCTCACGACGAACTTTTGAAAGTGTAACTTCAACACCACATTTCTCACACACAACTCCACGGTGCTTCATACGCTTGTACTTACCGCAGATACATTCATAATCTTTGATTGGTCCAAAGATTTTTGCACAGAAGAGACCGTCTCTTTCTGGTTTAAAAGTTCTATAGTTAATTGTCTCTGGCTTCTTAACTTCACCAAATGACCATTCTCTGATTGTATCTGGAGAAGCCATTCTGATCGAAACAGCTTCTACACTGATAGGATCTTTTGGTTTGTCAAAAAAGTTCAACAAGTCTTTCATTTTATATTCCTTGTGAGATTAAATTTTTCTTAAGTAACCACTGCCAATAAATCGAGCGCAAACTTAATTGCGCCCAATTAAAACTTTCTAGCTAAAAGTATTTTCTTCTTCAGAATTCTCTTCAAGCTTGATGTCCAAACAAAGCGCTTGTAATTCTCTAATGAGAACGTTGAACGACTCTGGTAGACCTGGCTCAAGAACTTGTTCACCTTTAACGATCGATTCATACATTCTTGTACGGCCGATAACATCATCAGATTTTACAGTTAAGAACTCTTGTAAAGTATAAGCAGCTCCGTATGCCTCTAATGCCCAAACTTCCATCTCTCCAAGACGCTGACCACCGAACTGAGCTTTACCACCAAGCGGCTGCTGAGTAACAAGTGAGTAAGGTCCAGTAGAACGAGCGTGGATCTTTTCATCAACAAGGTGGTGAAGTTTCAACATGTACATTGCACCAACTGTTACGTCTTCCGAGAATACGTCACCAGTTTTTCCGTCGAACAATGTTGTCTTACCAGACTTATCTAAATCTCCAAGCTCTAGCATTTCTCTGATGTCATCTTCCGAAGCACCATCGAATACTGAAGTAGAGAAACGAACACCCATTGAAAGTTGTTCAGCAACTTCAATTACTCTTTCGTCAGAAGCTTTTTTCAACCATTCTTTAACATCATCAGTTTTGTAGATTTTAAAGATGTAGTCTTTTAGCTCACTAACTTTTGCGTTCTCTTCCATCATTGTCTTGATTTTTTCGCCAAGACCACGACCAGCCCATCCAAGGTGAAGCTCAAGGAGCTGCCCGATGTTCATACGTGAAGGAACCCCTAGTGGGTTAAGAACGATTTCGACAGGTGTACCGTCAGCAAGGAATGGCATATCTTCCGCAGGAACTACGTTAGAAATAACACCCTTGTTTCCGTGACGACCGGCCATCTTGTCACCTGGCTGTAGCTTTCTCTTGATCGCTACATAAACCATAACTTTTTTAATTACGCCTGGAGGTAGCTCATCACCTTTGTGAAGTTTTGCAATTTCCTCGTTAGCTTTTTGGCGAACTCTTGTGATTCTGTTTCTTACGTCAGCGAAGTACTCAGAAAGTTTTTCTTCAAGAGCAGCTTCAAGAGGCAAGTAACCGATAAGTTCGAAAGGAATTGAAGCAAGGATTTCTCCAGTAACTGCTACACCTTTTCCAAGGAGTTCAGTAGCTCCGTCTTCTGAGATCAACTTGTCAGTTGTCTTAGCACCTTTGAACATTTCAGCGATTTTTTGGATTGCTGAAGTTTGGATCGCCTTAATCTCGATTCTTTCGTCACGACGGATTAGTGTCGTTTCGTGATCGATGATTTCTTTTGAACGAGCATCTAGTTCAACTCCTTCACGAGTGTAAACTTTAGCGTCGATAACTGTTCCGCGAACTGATGAAGGTACGCGAAGTGAAGTATCTTTTACGTCGCCCGCTTTATCACCGAAGATAGCTTTAAGAAGTTTTTCTTCTGGTGAAAGTTGAGATTCACCTTTTGGAGTGATCTTACCAACAAGAATATCCCCTGGCTTAATGATCGCACCGACACGAATGATTCCGGCTTCATCAAGATCTTTTAGAGCTTCTTCAGAAACGTTTGGAATATCGCGAGTGATTTCTTCTTTACCTAACTTTGTATCGCGAGCTTCAATTTCAAAGCTTTCGATGTGAACAGATGTAAATACGTCTTTAGCTAGGATGTTTTCATTGATAAGGATCGAGTCCTCATAATTGTATCCACCCCATGGCATGAACGCCACAAGTACGTTCTGACCAAGAGCTAAGTCACCTAAGTGCGTAGCTGGACCATCAGCAATAACCATACCCTTAAGTACGCTATCGCCTTCTTTAACTAGAGCTTTTTGGTTATTACATGTGTTCTGGTTTGTACGCTGATATTTAGTCAACTTATAAACATCTACTCCAGACTCACCTTCAGAGAATTTCTCTCTTTGGATAACGATACGGTTAGAGTCAACAAAGATTACTCTTCCTGATTCTTTAGCGTATACGATAGCACCAGAGTCACGAGCAATAATTTGCTCAACACCAGTACCAACGATAGGCGCGTCTGTTCTAACAACAGGAACGGCCTGTCTCATCATGTTCGATCCCATAAGCGCGCGGTTAGCATCGTCGTGTTCTAGGAATGGAATAAGTGAAGTTGCGATCGAGATCATCTGAGTTGGAGAAACGTCCATCAGCTGAACTTCGTTTGCACTTACCATTGTAAATTCACCAGCAGAACGAGCAGCGATTTGATCGCCAACAAGTTTTTTACCGTTGATGTATTTAGCGTCCAACTGTGCAATTACTTTTCCTTCTTCTTCGAAGGCAGAGAAGTATTTTGGTGGTTGGATTGTCTTATCTTCATTGATGATTTGGTAAGGAGTTTCAATGAATCCGTATTCAGAAACGCGAGCATAAGTTGCAAGAGAAGTGATAAGACCAATGTTTGGTCCTTCCGGTGTTTCTACCGGACACATTCTTCCGTAGTGAGTTCCGTGAACGTCACGTACTTCGAATCCTGCGCGCTCACGAGTTAGACCACCTGGCCCAAGAGCAGAAAGTCTTCTCTTGTGAGTAACTTCTGAAAGTGGGTTTGTTTGATCCATGAACTGTGAAAGCTGAGAAGAACCAAAGAATTCTTTTACAGCTGCAGCAACTGGTTTTTGGTTAACTAGATCGTATGG
The DNA here is from genome assembly GCA_946482295.1 of uncultured Bacteriovorax sp. The sequence goes on from CAMLRB010000001.1 coordinate 53,677, forward strand.
CATCATCGTTTCAATTTCTTGAATGGCCATTCTTTCTTTAACTGCTCTTTCCATTCTTACTAGACCAACGCGGAATTGGTTCTCAAGAAGTTCACCAACAGCTCTTACACGACGGTTACCAAGGTGGTCGATATCATCTACTTTACCTTTACCGTTGTTAAGTTCTACGAGGTACATAACTGTCGTAAGAATGTCTTGTCTTGTAAGTACAGTTTCTTCAACTGGAATATTCATTCCGAATTTGTAATTGATTTTCATACGACCAACTTTCGATAGATCGTATTTGTCTTTATTGAAGAATAAGTTTTCGAAAAGAGTGTTCGCAGCCTCTAGAGTTGGAGGTTCACCTGGACGAAGTCTTTCGAAAATTTTGATAAGGGCATCTTCTTTCGTTTCTGTTTTATCGATAAGAAGAGTGTTTCTGATTTGATCACCGTAGTTAATCATGTCGATGTAAAGAACTTGTACTTCTTTAACACCAGCTTTGATTAAATCGTGAATTTTTGCTTCTGAAAGTGCTTCGTTTGCTAAACAGATTACTTCACCTGTTTTTTCATTGAAGATATCTTCAGCAAGCACTTTACCTACAACTTCTTCTAGCTCAGCTGGAAGCTCAGTAATTTTTGAATCTTCCATTTTTTTAACAGAAGCTTTTGTATATTTTTTACCTTTCTTAACAATTACTGCACCTGATTTTGGATCAAGGATATCAGCGTTTGCTCTAGTTCCAACCATTAGGTTGAAATCAAGCTTGCGTGAGTATGAACCATCTTTATTGAAAGTAATTTTTTCCATTTGGTAAAATTCTTTCAAGAGATCAGCTGTTGAGTAGCCCATAGCTTTTAAAACTACAGATGCGTGAAGCTTTCTCTTACGGTCAATACGAGCAAAGAGAATGTTTTTGTGGTCGAATTCGAAATCTAGCCAAGAACCTCTGTGAGGGATGATTCTTGCTGAATATAGAAGTTTTCCAGAAGAGTGTTTTTTACCGTTATCGTGCTCGAAGATGATCCCTGGAGATCTGTGGAGCTGAGAAACGATTACTCTTTCTGTTCCGTTGTAAACGAAAGATCCTGTTTCTGCCATTAGAGGAATGTTACCTAGGTAAACTTCCTGCTCTTTTACAGATGAAACAGTTCTTTGCTCAACACCGTCTCTATCAACTGATACGTCGAAGAATACGAGACGAACGACAACTTTAAGTGGTGCTTCGTATGAAAGGCCTCTTTGACGACACTCTTTCACTGTATATTTTGGTTCTTCAAGAGAGTAGCTTACGAACTCAAGTGATACCGTTTTATTAAAGTCATAGATTGGGAATACAGATTTAAAAACCTGTTGCAGGCCCGACACTGTTCTTTTCGCAGGTGGAATATCCTTTTGAAGAAATTCTTCATAAGAATTTACCTGCAATTTCATTAGAGGTGGAGTGTCAAGGACAGCTGGAGTATTTGAAAAGGTTTTGCGAAACCATTCGTTAGGTGAAAAAACCTGAGTCATCGCGCTCTCCTAGAGAATCTTTAAGAAAATATTCTTAGAGTAAATTTATAAAAATCAAAAAAACACAAAAAGGCATGAAGAGATTTGGCGTCTCTTCATACCTTTTTTAGAAAACAAATTTATTTAAAATCAAAAATCAAATTACTTAAGCTCAACCTTCGCTCCAGCACCTTCAAGAGTTTTCTTGATTGCTTCAGCGTCAGCTTTTGAAAGACCTTCTTTAACAGTCTTTGGAGCACCTTCAACTAGATCCTTAGCTTCTTTCAAGCCAAGACCAGTGATTGTACGGATTTCTTTAATAACGTTGATTTTCTTGTCTCCACCGTCAGCAAGAACAACTGTGAATTCAGTTTGCTCTTCAACTGCAGCAGCTGGACCAGCAGCACCAGCTACAGCTACAGGAGCTGCAGATACACCAAATTTAGTTTCAAGTTCTTTAACTAGGTTAGCTAGGTCAAGAACTGACATTTTAGAGATGTGCTCGATTAATTGTTCATTTGTTACGCTCATATAAGTCTCCTATAAAATAAAATTTAAAAAAATTGTTAATTAAGCTGGCAATTCGCCTTTTTCTTTCTTCTCATTGATTGCAAAAAGAACTCTAGCAAAAGCAGAAACAGGTGCAAGGAAAGTCGCTAGAAGAGTACCAAGCATTTGGTCTCTTGAAGGAAGATCTGCAAGTTGTTTTACTTGAGCTTTCGTTAACATTTGTCCGTCAAGAACACCACCTTTAAGGTCTACTAACTCAAGGCTAGATCCGGCGTCTTTAAGACATTTTGCAACTGCAGCTGGATCATCAAATGCAAGTGCAATTGCATGTGGACCAGCAAGGTTTTCGAACAAAGCAGCAGCTGGTGTACCTTCTGCAGCTTTTTTGAAAAGCGTGTTTCTTGTGACAATCATTTTTCCATTTGAGTCACGAACAGCTTTTCGAACGCTAACGGCATCATTTGATTTAATACCGATTAGGTTTGTAAGAAAGATAGCCTTTGAACGTCCTAGATCTGCTTTAAGATCTTGGATGATAGCTTCTTTCTCTGAACGACTAAGCATATTATCCTCCCTTGTATTTCGGAGGGGGATTTCGGCAGGCTTTACTATTAAGCTCTGGGTAGGAACTTAATAAACCGACTTTCTTCAACCCCTTCTTTTATTTTAATTAAGCAACAGTGAAAGCTTCAGCTGTATCGATCTTGATCCCTGGGCCCATTGTCGTGCTTAAAGTAAGTGACTTAATGTAAGTCCCCTTAGCAGAAGCAGGCTTTGCCTTAACGATCGCTGAAACGATAGCTGTATAGTTTTGTTTTAATTGTTCAACAGTGAACGAAGACTTTCCGATTGGAACGTGAACGATACCTGTTTTTTCTGTACGGTATTCAACCTTACCAGCTTTTTGTTCTTTAACAGCTGCTGCTACGTCAGTTGTTACAGTACCAAGCTTAGGGTTTGGCATTAAACCACGTGGTCCAAGAAGACGAGCTACTTTACCAAGCTTACTCATCATATCTGGAGATGCGATTACGCGGTCGAAGTCTAACCAACCACCAGCGATTTTTGTGATGATGTCGTCACCACCAGCGAAGTCTGCACCTGCTGCTGTTGCTTCATCAACTTTTGTTCCTGAAGTAATAGCAACTACACGTACAGTTTTACCTGTACCAGCTGGAAGAGCTAGAGCTCCACGGATCATTTGATCAGCGTGACGTGGATCAACTCCAAGTCTGAAAGCTAGATCAACTGTTTCGTCGAATTTTGTGTTTTTGATTTCTTTAGCCAGTTTAAGGGCTTCATCAGAAGAGTAGAGCTTAGTGTTGTCTACTTTCTTTGCTGCTTCTAAAAAACGTTTTGACGCTTTTTTCATGTTCATCTCCTGCGGTCATTTCAGTTGGCGACTTGAGAGTCTCCCGCTCTATAAAGTTATTAGTAATCTAGTTTCAATCCCATTGAACGGATTGATCCTTCGATTGTTCTCATTCCTGCTTCTTTTGTTCCAGCTGTAAGGTCAGCTTTTTTTGTTTCAACGATTTCTTCAACAGTCTTCTTTGGAACTTTTTTAGCCATTACTTCCGTGCCTGGCTTTTGAGCTCCTCTTTCAAGCTTTAGCTTATCTTTTAGAAGGTAAGAAGCTGGAGGAGTTTTAGTTACGAATGTGAAAGATCTGTCAGAGTAAACTGTAATGATCGTTGGAAGTACAACACCATTTTGTTGTTGAGTTTTTGCATTGAAAGCCTTGCAAAATTCCATGATGTTTACACCTTTTTGACCAAGAGCTGGACCAATTGGTGGTGATGGGTTTGCTTTTCCGCCTGCAATTTGTAACTTGATAAAACCTGTAACTTTCTTAGCCATATAATACTCCTACAAAACCAACGACTATATTTTTATGAAACTTTTTCTACTTGTGAGAAATCCAACTCAACTGGAGTAGGTCTTCCGAAGATAGAAACGTTAACTTTAATCTTACCTTTTTCACTAACTGCTTCGATTGTTCCCACGAAGTTAGCGAATGGCCCTTCAATAACCTTAACTGACTCACCTTCTGCAAAGTTAATTGAAGTACGTGGCTTCTTAAACCCGTCTTCCATTTGCGAAGTCATGTAAGCCGCCTCTTCATTCGTGATAGGCGCTGGTTTATCGAGAGTTCCCCCAACAAAACCAGTAATTTTGTCAGTGCTTTTTACAAGGTGCCAAGTCTTATCATTCATGATCATCTTAATCAAGACGTAGCCTGGAAAAAACTTTTTCTTGATTGTCTTCTTCTTTCCACCGGCCGTAGTTACAAGAGTTTCCTCTGGAACCAAGATCTCAGCGAAGAGTTCAGTCATCTTATGATTAACAATTCTCTCTTTAAGAGATTTTGTAACTTTGTTTTCTTGACCAGTTTGAGCTTTAGCAATGTACCACTTGAAGTCAGGTGTATCACCTTTTGCAAGCTCAATGTTTTCATATGAATTCTTTGATTCAGCCATAATTAAATTACCAATTGTAGTTATTAATAAAGGAACTCTAAAACTTTCTGGAAAATAAAATCCACCGACATAAAAATAGCAGCAACAATAACAAGCGCGATGGCAATACCGATCGTCATCTTTACGATTGTGTCTTTAGTTGGCCATACAACTTTTACGAGTTCATTGTAGACTTCTTCTAGGTAGCTAGATGTTTTTTCATTCTTAAGAATGTAAATGAATGTTCCAAAACCAGTTACGACACCAACAGCTTGAGTGATAAGTGAAAAGCTTGAAATTTTTGCTTCAAGATCAAACCAATCTCCGAGTTGTCTTATAAAAGTAGCCGCAACAAATCCTGCAAGAACAGCCGCAATAACGACTAAAGCAGTGATCCATTTTTTTGAGTCTTCGCTCTTAATGATCGACATAGATAACCTTTTTTAGCTGGATAAAAAAATTAGAGTCTAATACATATGCAAGAAAAAACCCAAAATGTCTATTGATTTTTCGTAATTGAATTTTTTGACGCTTTTTGTCGGAGTGAGATTGGCGGGTGCAGTAGGATTCGAACCTACAACCAAGTGATTTGGAATCACCTACTCTACCATTGGAGCTATACACCCATCTTCGAAAAAAGTGGGCCGAAAGAATCGGCCCACCTAGTTTTGTTTATTACATCAAATTGGCGAACTCTTACTTAACCGGTAAAAACGCTTACGCGTTTTTTCGCAAATTAGTCAAGAATTTCAGCAACAGTACCAGCACCAATCGTACGTCCACCTTCACGGATCGCGAAACGAAGTGACTTTTCCATAGCAACTTTAGAGATTAGCTCTACGTTGAATGAAGTGTTATCACCTGGCATGATCATTTCTACACCTGGCTTAAGTTCGATTGATCCTGTTACGTCTGTAGTTCTGAAGTAGAACTGTGGACGGTAGCCTTTGAAGATTGGAGTGTGACGTCCACCTTCTTCTTTTGTAAGGATATAAACTTCTGCTACGAACTTAGCGTGTGGCTTAACTGATCCTGGCTTAATTAAACACTGTCCACGCTCTACATCTTCTCTCTTCGTTCCACGAAGTAGAAGACCAGCGTTATCTCCCGCTTGACCTTGGTCAAGAAGCTTACGGAACATTTCGATACCTGTTACTGTTGTTTTTTGAGCGTCACGGATACCTACAATCTCGATCTCTTCGTTGATCTTGATTACACCGCGCTCAATACGACCAGTTACTACCGTTCCACGACCTGAGATCGAGAAAACGTCTTCTACTGGCATAAGGAATGGCTTATCAACATCTCTTTGTGGAGCTGGGATGTAAGCGTCTACTGCGTTCATAAGTTCGATGATTTTGTTTTCGCCGATTTCTGGATTACGCCCTTCTACTGCTGCAAGTGCAGATCCAGCGATGAAAGGAATTTCATCTCCTGGGAAGTTGTAAGAAGAAAGAAGCTCTCTCATTTCCATTTCTACAAGTTGAAGAAGTTCTGGATCGTCAACCATGTCTACTTTGTTAAGGAATACTACTAGAGCTGGAACCCCTACCTGACGAGCAAGAAGGATGTGCTCACGAGTTTGTGGCATTGGACCATCAGCAGCTGAACAAACAAGAATACCACCGTCCATTTGAGCGGCACCAGTGATCATGTTTTTTACGTAGTCAGCGTGACCTGGACAGTCTACGTGAGCGTAGTGACGAGTTGCTGTTTCGTATTCAACGTGTGCTGTGTTGATTGTAATACCACGTGCTTTTTCTTCTGGTGCTGAATCGATATCTGCATATGACTTCGCTGCTCCACCGTGGTGTTTCGCCATAGTCATTGTGATTGCTGCTGTTAGAGTCGTTTTACCATGGTCTACGTGACCAATAGTTCCGATGTTAACGTGAGGTTTATTACGGTCAAATTTTTCCTTAGCCATTGGGCATTCTCCTTCTTCGTTTTTCTTTTGCGTAAAGAATTATATTTTTATAGGGCTTATAACGGGTTCTAAATTAAGTCAACAGTATGCCCTCGATCATCAGTACTGACAAGGGGAAAAATGGAGCTCCCGATGGGAATTGAACCCATGACCTCTCCCTTACCAAGGGAGTGCTCTACCACTGAGCCACGAGAGCGAAGTTACTTTAACTATCGACAAGTTAAAATAGATGAAGATTAAAATTGTGTAAAGAAAAGTTGAAATTGAGGTAGAGAATGGAGCGGGCGACAAGATTCGAACTTGCGACATCCACCTTGGAAGGGTGGCGCTCTACCAACTGAGCTACGCCCGCATAGAAAAACTTGGTAAGAAAATGGTGGAGAGAGAAGGATTCGAACCTTCGAAGGTATAAACCGACAGATTTACAGTCTGTTGCCTTTGGCCGCTCGGCAATCTCTCCTCTTTTCCAGCCCTCACTAGTGAGATAGATGGAGCTGACTATAGGAATCGAACCTACGACCGTCGGTTTACAAAACCGATGCTCTACCAACTGAGCTAAGTCAGCATACATTATCTAACCGCGATGCTAGGGGTAATTTATAATCTCTTTGATTTTCAAAGGCAATGAAAATTTTTAAATTTTTTTAATCAAACTGATCCAAAAATTTTTTCCATCGCGATTGCCGCAGCGACAGATACGTTTAAAGATTTAATTTTCCCTGCGGGTTTGAATGAAATTGTCGTTTCAACCACGCGACTGACAGCATGAGACATTCCAACATCTTCAGCACCAAGAACTAAACAAATAGATTTTTTTGAATCCAATGTTCCTAAATCACCTGAAGCATGTTCAGAAAGACCAATGCAGGTGGCACCAAGATCTTTTAATTTTGTAATTGTTTTGGGAAGGGCCGAGCAGCGAACAATCTTTACATGCTCAGTTGCTCCCGAGGCAATTCTTGAAAATCCAGGGCCAATTCCAAAGTTACCTTTTGCAGAAATGAGAATGGCATCTACTCCGTAAAACGCTGCTGTTCGCATGATAGCAGCTCCATTATGAGCATCAGTCACTTGATCGAGAGCGAGTATCTTCAGAGGAATTCGACTCTCAAGCTGCTGGTAAATCCAAGTTGGTTCAAGTATTTCAACCGGGCTAACGAGCATATAAATTCCAGAAGGAACGCGCTGAAATTCTAAATCAAGATCACGATAAATCTTTTTCGCTTCTTCTTGAAGGGCATGACCTTCAAGCCAGCGAACTTTGTTTAAAGGAATGTCAGAATCCCGTAGGCCACTGCGCTTTTTGAATTCATGAAATCCTTCGTCTGTACAGACGATCTCAAAAACTTGGCGATGAGGATTTTTCAAAGCTTCGGCAATACTGTGAATGCCGACAATCATATCGTGGTCCATGGGAATCCTATTGAAGTAGCGTTTTAAGCGTAGAAATTAAGCTTTCACGCGTGACTTTTTTCACTTCGCCCGATTTACGGCAAATGATTTCTAATTCGCCAGAAGCACTAAAATCACGCTCTCCGAGGACTACTCGGTAAGGGAGCCCAAGAAGATCAGCGTCTTTGAATTTATTTCCAGGGCCAACGTTGCGATCATCGTAAATAACTTCAAGCCCAGCATTCATCATTTCAACATAAATATCGTCTGCGATTTTTGCAAACTCTTCAGCTTTTACGATTGTGGCAAAGTAAACTTGGTAAGGAGCAATTGATTTTGGCCAGATGATTCCATTGGCATCGTGATTTTGTTCAATGGCCGCAGCAACAACTCTCGTTACGCCGATTCCATAACATCCCATTAAAGGAGTTACGAGTTTTCCATTCTGATCAAGAACACCTACTTTCATGTCTTTTGTATATTTGTCACCAAGTTGGAAAACGTGGCCAACTTCAATACCGCGTTTTTCTACGACAGAATGTTTCCCATCGAGTGTGAGGTCTCCTGCGCGTGCGAGACGAAGATCAGCTGTCTCAATTTTTTTCATGTCACGCTTAGGATTGAATCCTATAGTGTGCGCATCTTTTTTGTTCGCACCGATAGTGTAACTAGCATCGAGATTGACGGCATTGTCGAAAATAATTCTAATATCGTCACTTAATCCTACTGGACCAATGTAGCCTTTCCAAAGCTTTGCCGTTTTTAATTGCTCTTCAGTAGCAGCAGTTAAGTGGTCACACTTAAGAAAATTATTCAATTTAATTTCGTTAACTGAATCGTCACCTAAAACCATAGCTAAAACGAGTTGCGATTTCTCTCCCGTAGTCGCGATGTAAACCATAGACTTTAAGCTTGTGTGTTGCTCAACGCCTAAAAATTTGCAAACCGATTCGATTGTTTCCATCTTCACTGTTTCAACTTCTTTCAATGGAACAATGTTCATGTCGAAAGTAGTTTTCGCACGAATCGTCTGCGCCTTTTCTACGTTCGCTGCATATTTTGCTTCTGGTGAGTAGATAATAAGGTCTTCACCAGCATTGGCCACAACTTGAAATTCGTGCGTTTTAGAGTCAGATGAAGCCATAGCTCCACCATCCGCTTCAACAGGGATAAACTCGAGTCCTAGACGCGTAAAAATGGCGTTATAAGCGTTATACATATCCTGATAGCCTTCATCCAAGCTCGCCTTGTCGATATGAAATGAATAAGCATCTTTCATTGTGAATTCACGCCCACGCATTAAACCAAAACGCGGACGAATTTCATCACGGAATTTTGTATTAATTTGATATAGGGAAACTGGAAGTTGTTTATAAGATTTCACCGTCTTTCTAAAAATATCAGTGACGGCTTCTTCATTTGTTGGCGAGATACAAAGATCGGCTTCTTTTTTATCTTTAAAACGAAGCATCAGTCCGCCCATCTTGTCCCAACGACCTGTTTCTTGCCATAACTCACCTGGAGTAACGACAGTCATTGTGATTTCGTAACTTCCAATTTTGTTGAGCTCTTCACGAATGATGTTTTCAACTTTGCGGATTGAACGAAGACCCATTGGTAAATAATTATAGAGACCAGATCCAGACTTGTGGATGAGACCTGCTCTAATCATGAGTTGGTGTGATGGAATTTCAGCATCAGCTGGAACTTCTTTATACGTTTGCCAAAAACCTTTCGTCAGTTTCATGTATTGACCTTGGATAAAATAAATTGAATTGATGGTACACTAAAGTTTTAACTATTGAAACGAGGGAGCAAGGGCCCTGGGCAGGGTGAAAGCTTCAACTGTTTCGCGCTCAAGAGAAGCGGCTGAAACAATTTCATAAGCAGATGGAGTCGCAAGAAGCTTGCGGCAAAGTAGATTGTGCAAGTTGTGACCTGATTTAAAAGTCGTAATTTTTCCAGCAATTTCATATCCAAGAAGCGAGATATCACCAACTGTATCAAGGATTTTATGACGAACAAATTCATCCGCAAAACGAAGTCCTTCTGGATTCACAACGCGGTAGTCATCTAAAACGATAGCGTTATCGAGAGATCCACCTTTGATCAGACCTTTTCTTTTAAGAGCATCGACATCTTTTAAAAGACCAAACGTGCGAGCGCGGCCAATTTCATTGATGTAGTTTTCACACGAGAATTCAAAAACTTTATTCTGAGTTTTAATTGTTGGGTGAGCAAACACAATTGTTGAATCAATGATAAGCTTTGATGAAGGCTCGATTTCAGCCCACTTGTCATCCACTTCAACACGCACTTTTTCAAGTACGATGAGAAACTTCTTCGATTTGTTCAACGATGTAATTCCATTTTCTTTAAGCAAGAAAACGAAAGAAGCCCCAGAACCGTCCATAATCGGAACTTCTGGACCGTCGATTTCACAGTAGACGTTATCAATTCCAAATCCATAAAAAGCTGACAGTAAATGCTCAACAGTGTGGATGGCATTCTGGCCACCACCGATGGTGGTATTGTTTTCTGTGGCCCCTACTGTTTCAGCATTGGCCTTAAGGACAGGAGCGTTGGGAATATCTGTTCTTTTAAATTGAATACCGAAGTCGGCTTCGGCCGGATGAAGAGTCAACGTAACTTTCTTGCCGGAATGGATACCAATCCCGGTGACAGAAAATTTTCGAGTGATCGTACGTTGGTTAAGCATTTACTCTTTTTACCTTTTAAATCATGAACATAGATACTTAATTTATGGCTTCTCGCCATAAAAAGCAACTAGAAACCATTATAATCTCAAAGCGGGCCCAATCCAAAGAATAAAACTTGCCTATGGCATTAGAAACAGCTTTTGTCATGAATACTTCAACTTTGTTTATCAATCTACAAGTTGGAACTAAATAATGTAATATTTCCAACTATAGGAGTTCCAATGAAAAGTCTCTGGTTTAATGCCAATCTCGATCTCGATACGGTTAATAGATTTAGTCAAAACACGCTTGTTTCTCATTTAGGAATCAAAATCACGGCCATCGGTGAGGATAGTCTCGAAGGCACAATGCCTGTAGACGAACGCACGTTTCAGCCGCACAGACTCCTACATGGAGGAGCTTCATGTGTTCTAGCTGAAACTCTTGGCAGTATTGCGGCCAACCTCAGCCAGAACCCAGCAGAAAAGATAGCTGTCGGTCAACATATTGAAGCAACTCACATCCGTCCTGTTTTGAAAGGCCATGTACGTGGTGTGGCTAAGCCTATTTATGTGGGTAGCAACTCTCAGACTTGGAGAATAGAAATCTTCAATGATGAAGATAAGTTGGTATGTGATTCAAAGATAATTATGGCCCTGAAAAAGAAGTAATCAGTCTTGAACTTTGGCCAAGTGGTCTTTTGCTTTTTGACTGATTTCACGGCCTCGAGGTGTACGAAGAAGGAAACCTTCTTTTAAAAGATAAGGTTCATAAACGTCTTCGATAGTTGTGCGATCTTCGGCCAGAGTTGCACAAAGTGTTTCGATCCCAACAGGACCGCCCTTGTAGTAATCTTCAATCACGCGGAGGATTTTTCTATCCATTCTATCAAGTCCAAAATGATCGATTTCCATAAGTGAAAGAGATTTTTTTACAGACTCTTCCGAAATTTTCGATTCACCTTTTACAAGAGAAAAATCGCGGACACGTCTCAGGATTCGATTGGCGATTCTTGGAGTTCCGCGAGCGCATGCTGCAATCAAAGTAAGAGCTGATTGTTCAAGAGTGATATTTAATTTTTTAGCGTTGTTTCCGACAATTTCTGCTAGCTCTTCTTTTTGATAAAAATCAAAATGGAGATGGGCCATAAAACGATCACGAAGTGGATTTGAAAGAAGTCCGCTTCTTGTCGTCGCTCCAATCAGTGTGAATGGTGCAACTTGAATTTGCATCGTACGCGCTGATGGACCCTGTCCAATAACTATATCGAGTCTATAATCTTCCATTGCTGAATAAAGAATTTCTTCGACGGAAATATTCATACGATGAATTTCATCGATAAATAGAACATCTCTTGGCCCGAGATTAGTTAGAATCGCTGCCAGATCACCCTTTTTTTCAATTCCAGGACCACTAATTACATGCAGTTCACTACCAATTGATTTAGCAATAATCATGGCAAGGGAAGTTTTTCCTAAACCAGGAGGACCTGACAAAAGCGCATGATCCATGGCTGAATTACGAAGTCTTGCCGACTCCACCATGACTTCTACGTTCTGAATAACTTTCTTCTGACCGATATATTCTGTGAAATCCACAGGGCGAAGAAGAACTTCATGTTTGAATTCTTCTGTCCCCAATTCTTGATTTAAAACACGGTCTTCAAATTCAAAACTATCATTCATATTAAAGCTCTTTTAAAACGAGATGAATTAATTGTTCAGGTTTCGTAATTAGATTTGCACCCAGAATTTTTTGAGCGAGTGGAATTATCTTATCTTCTTTAAAACCCAATTCCTTACAAGCCATTAAAGTATCATTGAGAATATCATGTTGATTATTAGAACTCGGTCTATCGTCACGAATGATAAACTCTTCTTCGGCCATTATCATTTGTGTTTGAGGAAGAGTTAGTCTTTCTGATTTATAAATTCGGCTTGAATCCGAATACATTTTCACTTTGTCGATTTTCCCTGCGAGATCAAGAATAATTTGAGCAGCACCTTTGTTCCCGAGACCTGGAATTTTGGTAAGTGTAGCTTTTGCTTCTAAGTTAACAGCATTAATGATGTCATTTACACCTAAGTTACAAACTAGGTTGTAAGCCGATTTAGGGCCAATCCCTTTAACTGTTAATAACATCTCAAAAAGTTTCTTGGCCCTTAATGAATGAAATCCATAGAGGTTTTCTGAATCTTCTTTGATGATATGGGCGATATAAATCGCGGCCATAGTCCCTTCGATCAGAACTTTGTTATAAAAAACTTGATAGCCAATTCCACTTGGAGTTTGAATGATACATTCATGGCCATCGCTAAAAAGAACTTCGCCATTTAAAAATCCAATCATAGTGTTTTACCCATTAATTTTAATTTCATATTTCTATTGAGTGCATGGCAGACGGCTATAGCAAGTGCATCTGATTCATCGGCAGTTTTAAATTGCAGTTTTCCAAACATCATACTTAGCGCTTTATCAACAGCTTCTTTCGAAGCATGCCCATGACCAGTCACTGAAGACTTCACCGTATTGGGAGAATATTCAAAAACTCGGCCTCTGTGGGTGGTTGAGAAGGCTGCAACCATAGCTCCTCTTGCTTGAGCGAGCTTGCTTAAGGCCTCAACACTTTTAACATAAATTAATGCTTCAACTGATATTTCTGTTGGTTCATATTTAGCTAAAATGTCAGCACACGATTGATAAATTATTCCGAGACGATCGATAAATTCTTCGACGTGATCATATCGAAGGACACCAGAAGCGACGTAGGAAATTTTTCTTCCATCTACTTTCACTAGGCCATATCCAGCTTTGCGAGATCCGGGGTCGATTCCGAGAATAATCATTTTTGCCCCTTATTTTTTACAAAAGTTCCCACGTAAAAAAGAAGTGATCCACCAACAAGTTGAATGAGTTCGAGTTGTCCGTAATCGCCTTTAGTCATGCCTGCAAAAAGACACAGTCCAACAGACGCAAAACCGATCAACTGCATTCCTAGTCCAAGATAAAAAAACATTTGAGAATTTCCTTGATAATAAATCGTACTGAAGTTTTTTTTCTTTGTAAAAAGATCTCTTAGTCAGTATCATTCCCACATGAATCTCATCCTGAATTCGGCTACGATAAAAAAGAAAATCAGCAAAGAACTGAAGGCTGATTGCAAACTCCTCAAATCAAACAACATTGTTCCTTTTTTAAAAGTTGTGCTTGTTGGGAAAGATCCTGCGAGTGTTATTTATACCACTAGTAAAAAACGATTTTGTGAAAAAGTCGGAGCACAATGTGAGATCGTTGAATTAGATGAAAAAATTAGCGAATCTGAGTTTCGCTCAATCATTAATTCTATCAATGCGGATCAACTCGTCCATGGTTGTATCATCCAACTTCCATTGCCTAAACAATTGGCGCATCTTGACGTTGGTAGACTTGTGGCCAAAGAAAAAGACGTCGATGGTTTTCATCCTGAAAATTTGTATAGTCTTTTGAAAGGTGGAGAGAAATTTTCTGATGATTTTATTTCTTGCACTCCGAAAGGAATTCTTACTTTGATGAAAGAATATAACATTGAACTGAAAGGTAAGCATGTTGTCATTGTAGGTCGAAGTATGATTGTAGGGAAACCGTTAGCTCTTTTACTTACGAATAACGATGCAACTGTAACCCTTTGCCACTCTAAAACCGCTGACTTAAAATCAATCACTCAAAATTGCGATATTTTAGTTTCGGCCATTGGTGTTCCAAAATTCATTGATAAAAGTTATCTTTCTCCAACAACGAAACAAGTCATCATTGATGTTGGAATGAACACAGATTCTAATGGCGAACTTTGTGGTGATGTAAATTTTGATGAAGTTGCCCCCTTTGTTTCGGCTATCACGCCTGTCCCTGGTGGAGTAGGTCCAATGACAATCGTTTCGCTAGTGCAAAACCTTTTACAAGCTAGCAAAAACAGGTTATCTGTTTAGGACTCTTTTTCAAGGGAAACACAATGACTATTAATTCCACAATTAAAAAAACTTCATTGCATGAAGAACATCTTGCCCTCAACGCTAAGATGGCCCCATTTGCAGGCTTTGATATGCCTTTGCAATACTCCTCTGTAAAAGATGAGGTGATTGCCGTTAGGGAAAATGCTGGCGTCTTTGATGTTAGCCATATGGGTGAATTTTTTGTCACCGGTCCTGATGCCATAAAATTCGTCGATCATGTCATCACAAATGATTTTAAAAATGCAGACATGCTTAAAGCTGTGTACTCACCTCTTTGTCGAGAAGACGGAACAGTCATTGACGATCTTATTGCTTACAAATTGGCCGAAGATCGCGTACTCATTTGCGTGAACGCCTCGAATATAGATAAAGATTGGAATTGGATTTATTCAAAACTTTCTGGCTTTAACTGCCAAATGGAAAATCAATCTGATAATTTTTCATTACTCGCTATTCAAGGTCCTAAAGCGGCTCTTATTTTAAAAAATTTAGGGATTCTCAAGAATATCGATTTTCCGTACTACTCAATTTTCGAAACAAGTTTACATGGTGAAAACATAATCGTCGCTCGCACTGGTTACACTGGTGAAGATGGATTTGAAGTTTTCTCAAGCCATGCTTTTGCTAAAGATCTTTGGAACAAACTTCTCTTCAATGGTGTTAAGCCTTGTGGATTAGCTTCTAGAGATGTTTTGAGACTGGAAGTTTGCTTTCCACTTTATGGCCACGAATTAACTGATGAAGTGACGCCATTAGATGCTGGACTTAGCTGGACTGTAAAAATGTCAAAAGAAGATTTCATCGGTAAAAAAGCGCTTTCAGAATACAAACCTAAACATCAACTTGTGAAACTCTCTCTTGATAGAGGGATTCCACGTGAAGGTTACAACGTTTTAAATGCTGCTGGTGAAAAAATTGGTTTTGTTACATCGGGAACAATGTCTGTTGTAACTGGTAAAGGGATCGCGCTTGCTCTTGTTGAAAAAGCAAAAGCTCCTCAAGATAAAAAATACTTAATTAATATTAGAAATAGCAACTACGAAGCCCAGGTTCACACCAAAGCTTTTGTTTCCGGAGGACACAAGTAATGTCAAACGTACCAAACGAACTAAAATACACAAAAGAACATGAGTGGGCAAAACTAGAAGGTGATGTCGTTACAATCGGTATTACTGATTTCGCTCAATCATCACTAGGCGATATTGTTTTCGTAGAGCTTCCTGAAGTTGGTAAACATTTAAACTCGCACCAAACTTTTGGTGTTGTTGAATCTATTAAATCAGTAAGTGATCTTTACTCACCACTTTCAGGTACAGTTTTAGAAGTGAATAATGACCTAATAAACGCTCCTGAACTTTGCAATGCTGAACCTTACGGGAACGCATGGATGATAAAAATTAAGCTTGCAAACGTTTCTGAAGTGAATTCTCTTTTGTCAGCATCTGATTACCAAAATTATCTGTCATCACTCTAATTTAAAAATTATCACAGACTTGTAACTAAAAAATGCCCCGTCTCGGGGCATTTTTATTTCTGGGACACAAATTTTTTGATTTTTTCTCTCTTATCTATGCAAATTTTTCATTGATGGATGATTGATTTTTGGAAATAAATTTTTATTTAAAAAATTCTTTACGTGGGCCTTCGCTGGCTACATACTTTGGTTCGCTTAAAACAAACTCTTTATGCAATGGGATTACTAATAATATGATGTCTGATAATCAGGATGCAATTCAGCTTCTAAACACTGCGGTCATTAAGAGCAAAGAAAAAAGAATCAATGCTACTTACGAAGAAAGACTAGGAAAAATTTGTAACTCACCTGTCATGAATGCTCTATTGGTTGCTGTCGACCATTTAGCTGAAGAACAAAAAATTTCTAAAGATCATGCTTCTGTGCAGATCATTGAAACAATCCGCGAGTTGGATTCTATCTGGAACGATTACGTCGTTATGGAAGGTATTGGTAAACTCAAAGATTTATTAAAAAACAACATTAACTAGCTTTTTACAACAAATCCCCATTGAATCGTGGCCCGACCACCAACAAGCAAACCTTTCGGAGGGTTTGGAAAAGGGCCGGCTTTATTAAAGGACTCGATCGCTGCTTGATCGAGTTCTCTTATTCCTGATGTCCCTTCAATTTTGATGTCTACAATGTTTCCACGATCATTAAGAATCACTGTTACTGCCGTAATAAGATTTTCACTGGCCGGCATTCTTCTTCCAGAGCGATAAAGATTTTTTGCTTTATCTTTAATTGAAGTTCCCCAGTGCTGCTCTAATTTTTGACGAATGCGGTGATAGAAGCCATAGTACATGTTTTCCGTTGTATTAAGATTCGTCATATCACCTAACGGTACATCTTCAACAAAGTCATTGCTCGCTGAGAGACCATTTGTTCCGGCCTTTCCCTTTTCTAAACCAAGAGCTTGGGCCGATTTCGTTTTTTCGGCCATCTCATCAAGGATTGCTTTTTCTTCTGCAGCTGCAGCTTCATGGGCTTTTTCAACTTTTGCGAGTTCAAATCCACCTAGATCACTAAGTGAGAGATTTTTCTTTGCTGGAGCTGTTGCTGGCTTTTTAATTTCTGGCTGAACTTTCTTAGGGACTTGAGCAAGTGTTTCGTTTGACCCTGTTTTTTGGCCTAAACCGGCTTCTTTGAAAGCACCATTCGTACGTGCCATGGTCTGGCGATCAAACGTTTGGTCTTTTTCCCCAGCAAAACGTGAATTTTTCGGACGCTCAACCCGACCGTTAGTTTCATTGGCCACAATTTGTTTTGATTGTGAGTCTTTGATGGCCTTAAGCATTTTAGGCGAGATGAATTTAATATTTTCTAGCTTGAGAGTGGCTACTTGTGTTTTAGATGGAAGGGCAGCAGTTGTCTCTTGAGATTTGTGTACCTCTCGAATGAACAAAGCTGTCACACCAATGTGAATAGCTAGCGACAAGAGAAACGCATAAGAGATTTTTGCTTTTTCTTTCTTGAAGAGTTTCATGTCCATCCTTAACAAACCAAGGCGTGCCTTGTGGTCCTATCTTAACTCTTATCGTTTAAAAGCGGGAGAAAGTTAAGAAACATTCGGACAAAAGGCACAGGAGAAAATCACTCAAAAATAAGCTTATTGATTCTCGAAATATTCGTCATCGCCCAGTGGTCTTGCCTTCGGCGCAATTATTCCATTCTCTTCAGTCTGTATAACCTCTGGAGTTTCCGCAAATGACTCTATGATTGCACCTTGAGTATTTGGGGCAACTTTCTTTCCAGTTTGCTTATCGATCCAAACCTGAGAAATACCATCTGGTATTGGGAATGGGTTGTCGCCAAATTTTCTAATTGTGGCGCGCATATACTCTTTCCAAATTGATAGTGGTGAACGTCCACCTGTTTCGCCGTAACCCAGGGTGCGGTTATCATCAAAACCAGTCCACACGCTCGTTACAACATTAGGGCTATATCCTACAAACCAAGCATCAACATAATCATTCGTTGTTCCTGTTTTACCGGCGATATTAGGTCCCAATTCACGTGCAGCCCCTGCAGTACCGCTAGTGATAACCCCTTTCATCATCGACGTCATAACATAAGCTAAACGTGGATCATAAACTTGTCTTCCGCCGAGGCTCCTAAGGAATGGATTAGTTGAATCATTTGGCGTTTCCATATCTTTATCGACTGAACTTGGAATTTTCATATCTTTATCAAGTTCATTAACTTGATACTTTTTTCCATCGCGATCAACAACTGAAGTTATTGCATGTGGAGTAATAAAGGTTCCACCATTGGCGAAAATGGCATATGTAGTCGCCATATCTCTTGGAGTAACTCCGAATGTACCAAGAGCAATACTAAGATTGTTTTCTAATTTTGCATTGAATCCAATTCTATCTGCAAATCTAAGGATGTTTCCAACACCTACTTTGTCAGCGATTTTAATTGTAGGAATATTTCTTGATTGCTCAAGAGAAACACGCATAGTGACCGGCCCATGATATTCACCATCATAGTTTTTAGGCTTCCAGCTTGAAGCCGAATCGAAACCAGGCATCGCTTCAGGTGTATCCATGATGATCGTTGCTGGATTATAACCATTTTCAAGAGCTGCAGAAAAAAGAATAGGTTTAAATGACGACCCCGGCTGACGTTTTGCTTGAATAACACGATTGAATTTAGAAGCTTTATAGTTACTTCCACCAACATAACTAATTACATCGCCTGTTTTTACATCAAGAGCAACGAGTGCTCCTTGTACTTCAGCTACTTGATCAAGCTGACATAGAATATATTTTTGACTTTTAAACAATGATCCACTTTTTTGTCTTGCAAGTGCCGTTGCTCCAGGACCAGAGACATGAGCAGTAAGAGGGACTGACTTTTTAATCATTTGAACGTGGATAAGATCTCCAACTCTCAAAATCATCGAAGGTTTTGAAACTTCTTGATAGTATGCCGTGTTCTCATTAATGCTTCTTTTGTGCGCCCATTTAAAATATTCAAATGGAATGATCCCCGGAGAGCCACCCAATGATACAAAGATGATTTTCGCATCATCATCAAGTTTTGTAACAACAGCTTCATATTGAGTATTTTCTTTCAATATACTTGGAAGTTCATCACTGTCACGCAACCCGGGAATAAATCCAGGATCGCCAGAGTTAACCATTAAACGATTCTGTTCTTCCTGAAATTTATTGTACAGTTCTTCATCAAAATTAAATTCATACTTTTTTTCATTCTTTTCGTTGATCGTGAAATAATTCGATCTCTGTTTATAAAGATTTTTTCTGCTTTCTAACTCAAAACGAGCGTATTCATCAGGACTAATATGTGCAAAAGGTCCTTTATAACCTTGGCGTTTATCAACTTCTTTAATTCCTCTCTGGATTTGATCTTCTGCGATTTTTTGTAATTCCCAATCAAGAGTCGTTTTGATTTTGTATCCATCAATGAGAAATGACTTTTCACCAACGGCTTCAACTACTTTTTGCCTCACCCACTCTGTAAAGTAGGGTGCTTTCAATTCGTCTTCACGGATGTGATAAACAGTTTTTTCTTGTAGGGCATGGTCATATTGGGACTTTGTGATTTTTTTCAGCTTATACATACGTTCAAGTACGTATCCTTGTCGTTTTTTCGCTGCCGGAGGATTCACGTAAGGTGAATATTTTCCCGGAGCAACAAGAAGACCCGCTAACATCGCTGCTTCAGCAACTGAAACATCTTTTAAATCTTTGTTGTAATAACCCCTAGCTGCTGCTTTTACCCCGTAATAACCTCCACCCAAATAAACTTGATTAAGATAGAGATAAAGAATTTCTTTTTTTGTTAATTTTTCTTCAATTCGTTGAGCAAGAATAAAATCTTTTAATTTACGAGTGATCGAACGCTCAGAACTTAGAAGCAAAGACTTTGCAACCTGCTGGGTAATTGTACTTCCCCCCTGCACAACACGTCCCGCTTTAAAGTTAGCAAACATTGCACGAGTGAGACCGAAATAATCCACTCCTTTATGTTCAAAGAATTTATCATCTTCTGCCGAAAGAAACGCATCGATGACTCGTGCAGGAACATCTTTCATTTCGACGATTTCACGTTTTTCTAATCCAAGCTCAGCTAAAATCACACCATCTTTAGAAATGATTTGTGAAGCGAGGTTCGGCTTATAATCTTGGAGTTTATCAATCTTCGGTAAATCCAAATTAAAATAAGTAAAAGCAACTGCAGCTGTTACTCCTGCAAACAATGAAAGAGCAAGGATGGCGATAATTATTTTTATTACGAGACCTTTCATTAACTAATCCTATTGAGCCACATTGGCAGACATTTTAAGTTGAACTTGTTTTTTTAATTGCGACGTTTGTTTATCCAGAAATTCTTGAGTCTTCATGAGAGACGAGGCTCCATTTTGGGTTGAATCCAATTCTTTTGAAGTGAGAGGAAGAGGGAAAAAATAATCAAAGCCTTTTTTCTCTTTGCTGATTTTTCCAGCTGCTCGTCCATAAATTCCAACTAAAAACTCACTTGAATCTTCAAAATCAAAACTATTGCCCAAGACATCTGCACCAATAGTAAAGTCAGCTCCTAATCGATTCATCAATCTTGGATTGAAAACTTCATTTTGAAATGCAGCTGTATAAGAACCTGGTTTACCTTTTTTGAAAGTAAAATTCTTAAGAAGCAATTCTCTTGTATTGCCTTTATCGAAGTAGTAAGTTTTCTTCGTTTTAGCATTATATAAGGTCAGATAAAGTTTTTTGCTAGCATCCTGTATATTCTTTGATTTGAATTTATCCAGCAGTAGACGATCTAAATCTTCAAACCATTCTTCTTCATAAGGTCTATGATTTCCTTTTTCTCTAAAATATCTATAGAAATTCCATTCGATCGCCTCTGGAGTCATTCCATGTGCATACATGGCTGCAACAATAGCACCAAAATCTGTACCAGTAAGAAGTTGAGGAGCAAGTGATTGTCTTTCAAGATATTTTAATAATGAAACGTAATTAAGTGCTCGGTACAGACCAGGCCCTAAACTTAATCCTATCCTCAGTTTTCTACTCACAGCTTGATTGATTTCACCGGCCTCAGAGTCTGAATAAATGTCTCCTCCACGCTCGCCGATCCAAACTGTTTCTTCGTTTGGAGCAATAACTGGAGGACTTTCATGAAGAGGAATAGTCCCTTCAAGTCCAAGATCAACTTGATCATGTTGAATATTTTGATCAGAAGTTTTGTTTGGTCTTTTAAGGGATGAACACGCTGTTGTAAAAGCGAGTATGACTATGATTAAAAAAAGTGACTTCATTAAAGTTCTTCTTCTTTCAGACTTTCTGTTAGCAAGGCGATTTTTTTCTCTGCCACAGAAAGCTGCTCTTTGCACTCTTTGTAAAGTTTAGTCCCAATTTCAAATTGCTCTAAGCTTTGCTCAAGTGCGAGTTCGCCTGATTCGAGTTTTGAGACTATATTTTCCAGCTGTTTTAAAGATTCTTCAAAAGATTTCTTAGTGGCCATTATTCACCTGTTGGTTAAAGACTTACTCTTTTGCACCAGTAAGACGTGTCAAAATTACAGCGTCTTGAAGGACATTTTTTTCCTGCGATTTAATACCTTAAAGATACATTATCAACGACTTACTTGGAAGACATTTGAGAGGGACAAATTTACCTATGTAGAGAATTTGGCACTCAGCAAGCTATAGTTAAATAGACGACTAAATTCCAAGGAGGGAATTTTGAGAGAGCTATGGGTACCATTATCAGGAGCGATTGCTCAGCAACGTAATGTTGAAACAATTGCCAATAATGTGGCCAATGCTAACACTCCTGGATTCAAGAAAGATCAAGTTGTTTTCAAAGAATATTTGGCAGCACTTGAGAAGCCTCAAGAAGTTGACCTTCCTCAAAAAGAATTCAAACCGGACGATTTTTACCGCAGCTACAATGCTGAAGACTCTTTTGTTAAAGTCGATGGAACTTATACTCTGCATGAACAAGGGCAACTTACTCCAACAGGAAATGCCTTTGATAATGCTCTAAATGGACCTGGATTTTTTGAAGTCCTAACCCCAAATGGAGTCCGCTATTCGCGCAAGGGAAGTTTTAGCATTAACAATGAAGGCAAACTTGTGACTGATCAGGGTTTTTATGTTCTATCTAAAGATGCTCCACCAATTGCCAATCCTGATGGCACGATGACATTGGCAGCATCGCCTGACTCGAGAGTTATTAATGTTAGTGGATCAAAATTTTCAATAAGTTTAGAGGGTGAAGTGTTTAGCGGCGAAAATAAAGTCGGCACACTCGCTCTTACAGAATTTAAAGACGTGCATGCTTTGAAAAAAGAAGGACACTCTCTTTTTATTAATCCTGATCAAACAAATATAAAAGTTGGTGATCTTAAAACAAGTGTCCACCAGGGCTTTGTTGAGCAATCAAACGTGAATGCTATTTCTGAAATGTCTAACTTAATTAATGCCAATAGAACTTTTGAATCAATTCAAAGAGCAATCAAGAATTACGATTCTTTAAGCGCAAAAGCGGTAAACGAAATATCTAAATTTTAGCGAGGTTTGAGTTGAGAAATTTACTAATAGTGTTGATTGCAATTGCGAGCTTACAAGAAGCTCAGGCAATGCTTAAGGCCCTTCACACGGCAGCTTCTGGCATGACTTCTCAAGAAACGAACGTCAACACTATCTCAAACAACATTGCTAACGTTAATACGACTGGCTTCAAGCGAGGAAGAACTGAAATTGACGATCTCAACTATGAGACTATTCAAGAAGCAGGCGCTCGCTCTTCGGCCACTACTCAGTACAATGTGGGAACGCAAGTCGGCTCTGGATCTCGTGTTTCTGCCATTAGAAAAGAATTCACAGTTGGTGCTCCTCAAATCACAAACAATCCTTTTGATTTAATGGTTAATGGCGAAGGCTTTTTTGGAATCATCATGCCAAATGGTGAATTAAAGTTCACTCGCGATGGCGCTTTCAACGTAGATGCCACTGGCACACTAGTTAATAAACAAGGTTATAAAGTTTACCCTGGTCTAAGTTTTCCTCCGAATACAGCCAGCGTAAACATTGCTGAAAACGGCAGGGTCGATGCTTATATCAAAGGTCAAAATGAACCGAGTGAAGTTGGTCAAATTCCAGTCTTCACATTCGTGAACCCAGTGGGATTAAAAAGTTCTGGTATGAACCTTTATCAAGTTTCTCTCTCGAGTGGACAACCTGTTCAAGGAGTTGCTGGAAACGACAATGCTGGGCCACTTATGCAAGGAGCACTTGAAGCTTCTAATGTGAGTCCGATGACAGAAATGACAGACCTCATTCGTGCCCAAAGAGCTTATGAAATGAACTCGAAAGTTATGGGTGTAGCTGATCAGATGATGCAAACGATTAACAACATTAGGTAATAAAGTTAATGAAGATGTTTCTCTTATTATCATTAATTTCGTTAAATGCCTTCAGCGAAGAATGTTCGATTGAACTATTCACGAAAGTTTACCGCTTGGATCAAAACCAGACACTTCAGTCGAAAGATGTAATCAGAAAATCAGATTGCCCTGTTGAAATCAATAACAAGCTAACTTCATTTATATCCAACTCTCAAGGAACCGTGGGGGCTGATTTATTAAAGCGTGAACTTCACAAAGATTTTCCAACTCTCGACATACAATTTCCAACGAAGAAATTGTCGTTCTTGGAATTGAACACAACTTTGCGCGACCAACTTGTTCCTGGATCTAATCTATATTTCACGCAAGCAAGATCTTTAAACAACTTAACATCTGTTGGTTTAGTTGAAGGCGAAACATTGCAGGCAGTATGCGATTCTTGCCAAAGTTTCGGAGAAAAGAACGTCAAGTTAAACATTATCAGCGTGGCAGACAACACATCTCGTACAATTTGGTTTGCCTCTAAAATTATGGCCAAATTAAAAGTTGTGAAAGCAAAAAGATCTATTAGCTTTCAGCAAAAAGCTCTTGATGCGAATGATTTTTATATCGACGAAGTTCTAACATTGACTCCAGACAATGCCCTTACAACTCTAGATAATATTCATTTTTACAAATCAAACAGAACTCTACTTCAGGGTGCAGTCGTTTCTAATATGGATTTACAACCGGTAAATCTCATTAATTTCGGTACACCAGTTAATGTACAGTTAAAAGCGAATAACATTTCTTTGCATAAATCTGCTATGCCTGTTCGATCTGCGCGTTTCGGTGAAACGGTAGAACTCAGAGGTCCAAACAATAAACTCATTGCCGGAAAGGTCATTGATTATAACAAAGTGGTGATTGAACTATGAAATTGACTAATTTTTTTATTCTCAGCTCTTTAACTCTACTAGCATCATGTTCAAGTTATGTTGATAACATTTACCGTGATCTGGATAGAAGTGAGCGTGAAGCTGAAGTAGAAATTAAAGATGATCAATTCGATCGCTTCAGAAATACTAAACGTCGCACTTCTTCAGAATATAATCGCCCAGGAAGAAATCGTGAAGTATCTACGGCCAGCCAAAAACTTGTTGCTCCAGCTGTTAAACGTCAATACCAAGAAGAGAGAGTTGCTTTAAAAAGAACAACGGCCAGTGATTTAACAGATCAAGGTAACGACGGGAGTTTATGGTCTGGGAATGATCAGAATCAATTTTTATTCTCTACTTCAAAAAGCAAAAGTTCGGGTGACATAGTTCAAATCAATGTTCTTACTAAACTTAGAAATGAAATCACGCTTGAGTTAAAAAAAGCTTTTCCTGAAAATCCATTTGAAGCAAAAGCTAAAACTGAAGGTGAAAAAGCTAAAGATGGATCAACACCTGCTGCGACAGCAACGGCTCCTGCTGCTGAAATGATTGATTCAGGACCACAAGACAGAATTTCTGGAGTTGTTGTTGAAGAGATTAATCGCGAGCACCTTCTAGTTAAAGGAAGAAAGAATGTTCTTTATAAAAACAGAAAGAGACTAGTAGAAGTACAGGCCCTTGTATCACGTAGAGATATCTCTGATGAAGATACAATTAACTCTGATGCTATCCTTGAATCAAACGTGACGGTAGTGAGGTAATTATGAATTTTAGACCATTCATTCTTGGATTGTCCTTTCTTATGATCGAGAGTGCTTATGGCGCTTCAAGATTAAAAGATATTGTCACTGTAAAAGGGGTTCGTGAAAACCCAATTATCGGATACGGACTTGTTATCGGATTAAATGGAACTGGTGATGCTGGCGGTGAAGTCACAAATACATCACTAAAAAAAATGTTCGAAAAATTAGGTTTAAATCCTAAGACAGAAATTAGTTCAAAAAACGTTGCCGCTGTTGTGGTAACGGCTAAACTTCCTCCATTTGCCCGTGTAGGACAGAAAGTGGATTTAGTCGTATCGAGTATAGGAGATGCTTCTTCTCTTGCAGGGGGAACACTACTCGTGACTCCATTAAAAGCTGGTGATGGAAACATCTATGCAGTGGGTGCGGGTCCCCTTTCAATTGGTGGAATGAAAAAAGGCGCAAAATTTGCGACTACTGGAACTATTCCAAGTGGTGCCACAGTTGAGCGTGAAGTACTTTCTGAGTTCGAAAAAAAGAATGCTTTAAGATTAAGTCTTAACAATCCTGACTTCACAACAGCCGCTCGAGTTGAAAAAGTTATCAATGAAGAATTAGGTGGAAAATTTGCGTCGGCAAAAGACTCAACAACTATAGATCTAATCGTTCCTACGCAATATGAGCGAAATGTTGTGCAACTTATGGCCCTCATTGAAAACTTCAAAGTTAATCCGGATTCGGTAGCTAAAATTGTTATCAACGAAAGAACAGGAACAATTGTGGCCGGCGGAGATGTTGTCGTATCCCCAGTGGCCATCAGCCATGGTGATTTAAGCATCGAAGTTAAAGGTGAAGACAGTAAAAACGGTAAGGGAAGCGTCTACTTTATGGAAAAAGGGACGACTCTCGGTGAATTAGTCAAAAGCCTCAATGCTTTCGGGGTTAGCCCGGAAGATCTGATTTCAATTTTTCAAACACTTAAACGAGACGGAGCGCTCGTAGGTGAAATTGAACTGATTTAATCAGGTACCTCTGTAATTATTATATCTGGCTTTCTGGCTGACTTCAGTGTTAAAATTTTAGAAGCTCCTTCCATAGGGAGTTTTACTCATAAAACTTAGGATGAGTCCCATGAGTGCCACGAAAGGTGTAAACGATACAACCGCATTCCGCGGAATAAATCTTCCCGATAAAGAAAAGCCACGTTCGCTCAAGCAACAAAAACCGATCGACGATCGCAAGTATATTCCCAAACAATATCAAGAAGTGGCCGAGAGTATGGAACAGCAATTTGCTGAATACATGCTTCAACAAATGAACAGAACAGTCGGTGAAGAAGACGAAGGTTCAGGTGGAATGGATTACTACAAATCCCTTCAAACATCTGAAAGAGCTAAGGCGATGGCCCAGCAAAACAACCTTGGTTTACAAGAGATGATCCTTGATCAAATCTATCCCAAACGAATGAGAAATGAGATGGCCCTCAAGCAATATGAGGCCCAAGCGAATCGTCTTCACCACAATTTGCCTAGCTACAAAATGGATAAAAAAGTTGATACAATACAATTGGGGAAGAATGATTCATCCCCGGTGTCAGAAACCCAACAAGGTGACGGACATGAAGAAGGAGTCTTAAAATGAGCACTATCGACAGCACTTCATCACGCTCGATTTTTCTTCCAAATAAAAAAGAAACGGGAAAAGTTGGAAATGCCAACTTAAAACGTAATTCAGAATCACGCAAAAATGAACTTGAAGCATTTTCGCGTTCTGATTCAAAAGTTGACATCCCAGATGCTATCAAAGATTTTTCTAGAATTAAGAAAGTAGCTGATGCTGCTCCTGAAATTGATAACTCTGAAAAAATTGCGAGATTAAAATCTCAAATTCAAGCAGGAAGTTACAAAGTAGATTACGACGGATTAGCTGATAAAATCTTAGAACAAGAGTTCTAAGCCGTTAACCTTATCGATATCTAGGATGGATCATCGAATGAATGAAAAGCTCGCTCTACTCTATTTTCAAATGACCGATCTGTGGAAACAGTTCTGTGAAGAGCACAACGAACTCTTCAATCTCACATGTGATGAATACACACTTTTGCTTCAAAGCGAACTTGATCTATTAGAAGCAAAAATCGAAGAAAAAAATGAATGTATTAAGCGAATTGGAACATTAGAACTCATTCGCCGTGATCTTATTGTCGAAGTTAATGAACTCTATCCTGAAAGAGTTATCGACAGCGTTTCATCTCTCATTGAAGTGATGACTGAATACGAAGTGGAAAGCAATCAAAAACATCTTTTCCGCTTCAATGCACTCTTGCTTGATATTATTGGCAAGATTCAAGCACAAAACAAACGCAACCAACTTTTTATTAATAAAGCCCTGCACTCACTCCAGCAAATTCGCATTGAAGCTACTGGCGAAAAAAAGTTCTCCAGCTACACTTCTAAAGGTTCTGCTACGAGTATGAGCTCCCGCTAAGGAAAAAGATGGCTGATTTATTAGGCATAGGTAGAACCGGACTTTCAGCTTCTAAGAAGTCACTCGAAGTGACCGGTCACAACTTGTCTAACGTTAACACGGAAGGATTCTCTCGCCAGAGAGTTATGCAATCAACGGCCATTCCTGTTTCAGTTGGTGGATTCGTTCAAGGGACAGGTGTTAAAGTTGATGGTGTTAACCGTTTCAACGATGAATTCGTTGATAAAAGACTAAACAACGCCATCGGTAGCCATAAATACTACGAAGCTCGCAGTGAGAATTTGGAGCAAGTCGAAAATATTTTTAATGAACTTGATTCAGACGGACTCAACCAAGTTCTTAACAAATTCTTTAACTCATTTCGTGAATTAGCAAATCAACCAGAGAACGAAACAATTCGTTCCGTTGTACGCGATAATGCCAGCCTTGTTGTCAAAGATTTCAGACGAATTCGTGGAACTCTCGACGAGCAGGCCATAAGTATTGATAGAAAAATTCAAACGTCAGTTGCAGACATTAATCAACTTCTTCATCACGTTGCCGATTTAAACGGAAAAATTTCAACAATTGAATCTGCCCAAGGTGAGACGGGAGATCTTCGCGACCAGCGCGATTTAGCACTTAGACATTTATCAGAGCACTTCAAAATTCACACTTACAGTGATGAAAGAAATCGTTTCGTCGTTACTGCTCAAGGAATTGGTACTCTCATTACAGGTTTGAATGTTCAAGAACTAGCGACAATTAGTAAAAATAAAAACGATTCATCTAACAACATGAACGGTTCAGTTGAAATTGTTCTTAAAGATCGTCCTTCTCAAAAAATTACAGATAAGTTCCAAGGTGGTTCTTTGGCCGCTGTAGTAAAAGTTCGTAACGAAGATGTTAAACGCCTTCAACAAGATATCGATGGAATTGCTTATCAATTCATGACTTCGGTCAATACGATTCATCGTCAAGGCTTCGTCAATAGAACGATTAAGATTGGACCCGATGGTGAACCTTCGACAGTCGATTCAAAAGGACCAACTACAGGTTTAGATTTCTTTAAGCAGCCTTTAGAAGTTGAAGATGCTTCTAACATGATCGATCTTTCAGAGGCTGTAAAAAAAGATCTCACAAATATTTCAGCAGCACTTGCTCCAAATGCGCCAGGTGATAACCGTGTGGCCATTGCTATTTCTAAGCTTCAACACGAAAGAATTTCGGGTGAAGGAAACGTTACTCTTGAAGAAAAATATCTTCAAATGATTGGCGGTATCGGTTTAGAGACGGGGAAAGCACGTTTGGATGCTGAACAGTCGACAGGAATTCTTGCTCAAGCAAACAGTATTCGTGAACGGTTGACCGGTGTTTCAATTGATGAAGAAACTGCAAACATGGTTAGGTTTCAACATGCGTACCAAGCTTCAGCAAAAATCATGCAGACAGCGGATGAAATGTTTAAAACAGTATTAGATATTAAGCGCTAAGGATTGACGTTAATATATGACAAGAGTTTCAGAAAATAGTTCAACTGCTGCTTTAAAGCACTCGCTCAATAGAGCGAAAACAAAAGTTGAAGATCTACAATTAAAGGGTTCATCTCTTAAAGCGATCACTCGTCCTTCTGACAACCCTGTTAGCAATGTTGAAGCCCTCGCTATTACTTCAGCTTCTAACGATAATATTCAGTATTTAAAAAATTCAGACTTTGCCCTCTTGAATCTCAACGTCACTGAAAAATCTTTAGAAGAGCTCACTGATATCGTCATCAAAGCAAAAGAAATTGCCATCGCTCAATCATCTGATTTTTTCAATGCAGATGTTCGTAAGAATGTCGCGAACGAAGTTCAACAGCTCTACAACCAGACTCTCGCCATCGCCAATAAAAAAGTTGGTTTAAAACATATTTTCGCAGGGACAAATACATTAACGGTTCCTTTCAACAGTGAAGGAAACTATACCGGTGACAAAGGTCACATCACTTTAGAAGTTTCGCGAAACTTTTTTGTCCCAATTAATCTCACTGGTGAAGAAGTTTTTTATAGCAGTGAAGAATCGGGAAAAGTTGAAAATCCTCTCGAAAAATTTGATCAACTCAAAGATACACCTACTGGAAGTTTAAATCGCGATCTCGCTACCGAAACAGATGCAGATGGGAAGTCTATCTCACCTGAGTTCAAATCCCGCGATAATATTTTTGCTCAACTCCAGGCCCTTACATCAGCGCTTGAAAGCAACGATCCTGGGATGATTCAAGGACTTCTTGAGAAGTTCGATAACAGCGTCAGTAGGCTTGTTACACTGAGAACACGAATTGGTTCAATCACAAACTCAATTGAATCTTCAAAATCAGTTATTGAAGCTGAAAACATCGACAATGCCTCTCGAAAAAGTGCACTGATCGATGCTGACGTAGCTGATCTCTTTTCTGACATCAATAAACAGCAGGCCGTCTTGAAAACCACTTATCAAGCAACGCAAGGTTTAATGAATCAGACCCTCATGGATTTTTTACGTCGCT
The DNA here is from genome assembly GCA_946482295.1 of uncultured Bacteriovorax sp. The sequence goes on from CAMLRB010000001.1 coordinate 83,687, forward strand.
AATCTTCTTCCTATCACGCACATAAATCATTTTTGATTAAATAATTTAGTTTTTCGCTTGCCTTTTAATCTGATGAGTAATATATGAAGCATTGCAGGCCGGAACAGGAGTTCTCTGGCGCGTAATTCTGAGGTTGATTTATGCTGGTTTTAACACGGAAGCTAGGCGAAAGCATCGCGATAGATGATCATATTAAAATTGTGGTTGTGCAGATTAAAGGAAAACAGGTGCGTTTAGGTATTAAAGCACCACCCGAAACTAAGATACATCGGGAAGAGGTCTACAAGGCCATCCAAGATCAAAACACCGAGGCTTCACAGGCCGATTTAAGCTCAATAACTAATTTGGCTAATGAGTTAAACAAGAAGTAATTTCCTGCTTGCACTTTTGCCCCTACGACTGCTAGAATCGTCACTAAGAGGTCGGGTATTCGATCCTTAATGCAGAATGCATAGCGGAGGCCACTAGTGAAAATCAAAACTACAAGATTTGGCGAACTTGAAGTCGATAAGAAAGACATTATCGAGTTTACAGAAGGTTTACTCGGTTTTGAAAACCTAAAAAAATTCTTTATTGTTGATCCAGGAGATCAAACTTTAATCCTTTGGCTTCAATCTACAGACGACGCTGCTACTGCTTTCCCCATCATTGAACCAAAAATTTTCCAACCAAATTATATGGTGAAGCTTCTTCCTGTTGAGCTTAACAGCTTGAGCCTAGAAAACCTTCAACACGCTAGCGTTTATACAGTTTTGACAATTCCTCAAAATGTAACTGAAATGTCTGCGAACCTCAAAGCGCCAATCATCATCAACAACAAGACAAAAATGGCGAGACAAATTGTTCTTCAGGATTCAAAACTAGAAGTTCGTTTCAAAATGTATATGGACCTCAAGAAATACATTGTTAACTACACTTCTGATGATTCAAAAAGAACTAACGTTGCAGCTCCTGAGAGACAAAATACAGCTACAATCGTTTCGCCAAGTGCAAATGAAAATACATCTGCACAACCTGCTAAGAATAACCAAACAGCAGAGGCAAACTAATTCAAGTTACTTGTTAGCTAGCGTTTTTTTGATCTCTGAATTAAAAAAGTTCCAAACAGCAGGCCCTCTCTTGAGGGCCTTTTTAATTCGTTTGCACTCATTTTCATTTCACCCTAAAATTCACTTATGTCCAATTTTACGCGAATTCAGGAGCTCTCGACTATCATTGAGTTGCAACAGTCTGTTGCCACCTCAACACTAAATTTGCCAATGCTCATGAACATGATTTGCGAAAAGACGCAAATTCTCGCTCAGGCCAGCGGTGCTGTTGTTGAAATCACTGATGGCGATGAAATGGTTTACAAGGCCAGTGCTGGCACATTAAAGAATTCACTTGGACTACGTTTGAACATTCACACCAGCTTATCAGGGCTATGTGTACGTACGAATGAAGTTCTGTATTGTCGAGATTCTGAAACAGATTCACGGGTTGATCGTGAAGCTTGTCGTAAAGTTGGTGCGCGCTCCATGATTTGTGTGCCACTCTCTTATGAGAATAAAACAGTTGGAGTTTTAAAAGTAGTCGCACCTGAAATAGATAAATTTTCCGAGCAGGATGTAAATTTCCTCAGACTAACTGCCGGTTTATTAAGTGCCAGCATTGCTAAGGAAGAGATCAATTACCAAAAAGATCTCATGTATAAATCCCTCACAGAAAGCGAAAATAAATTCCGTGTTCTCATTGAAGCAGCTAATGATGGTGTTTTACTTTCCAAAAATGGTTTAGCCTTTGAAGCTAATCCCGCCTTTTGCAAATTGTTTGGTTATTCGTCAGATGAAATTCAGAACAAACCTATCATCGATTTCATTGGCCAAAAGAATCAAGAGCTCGTACTCAATCATATCAAAGCTAACTATGCTGTTGCTTATGAATGCGAATGTGTGAAAAAAAATGGAACAACATTTATGGTTGAAGTCATTGGAAAAAATCTAACTATCAACAATGAAAATGTTCTTATGAGTACGATAAGGGACATTACAGAGTTAAAAAAAGCTGAAGAGATGCTGAAAGAATCTGTGGCAAAATCTATTCAAGCCGCAAAGGCTAAATCTGAATTTCTGGCCAATATTTCTCATGAAGTACGAACACCTTTAAACGGAATCATGGGAATGGCGAGTTTGCTCAAAGAAACTCCACTCTCTCGTGAGCAGGCAAAGTATGTTGAAGTTCTAAAAAACTCTGCAGATAATTTACTTGTTATCGTTAATGACGTTCTCGACTTTTCAAAAATTGAAGCAAATAAAATGTCTCTCGAAAAAATCGACTTTAGAATCAAATCTCTTATTGAAGATGTTTGTCACATTCTCGCTCCGATTGCCTTGAAAAAGGACCTTATTTTTCAAGCTGAATTACATCCTCAGCTTCCAGAAGTTGTATCTGGTGACCCTACTCGCTTGCGCCAAATTCTTATGAACCTTGCTAACAACGCCTTGAAATTTACTATTAAAGGCTCTGTTGTCATCAAAGTTTCTCCCACGACAAATAATAATATTCGTTTTGAAGTAAAAGATTCTGGAATCGGTATCCCTCAAAGCAGCTTGAAAGAAATTTTTGTACCTTTCTCCCAAGTCGATACATCAACAACTCGTCAGTTTGGTGGAACCGGCTTAGGACTTTCAATATGTCGCCAGCTTGTCGAACTCATGGGTGGTCAGCTTGAAGTTGAAAGTGAAATTAACAAAGGATCTACTTTCTATTTCACGGTTGAATTAAATAAAGTTGATTCGAATCAATTAGCAGAGAGAAAATCGAACTCCTCTTCTTCAGTAGATGAATTAACGGCAAAATTACTCAACGAAAAAATGAAGATTCTGCTCGTTGACGACAATGAAGAAAATCGTTTTCTCATTCTCACCTATTTAAAGAAGTTCCCATTTACAATTGATATAGCTGAAAATGGCGAAATCGCACTAGTGAAAATGAGGGCAAACTCTTACGATGTAGTCCTCATGGATATCCAAATGCCTGTCATGGATGGTCTTGAAGCAACCCAAATATTTAGAGCTTGGGAAAAAGAAGAAAGAAAAACTTCTACATTCATCGTTGCACTCAGTGCTCATGCTTTAGCTGATGAAGTGAAAAAAAGTTTAGATGCCGGGTGTGACCGACACATTACGAAACCTATTAAGAAGATCACTCTCTTCGAAACACTTCTAGATTTGGCCGGCCAAAAAGCTTAAATTGTTTTTAAATTAGTTTCAGTAGCAGTACGCGATAGATTGAGATACATATTGGCTTCGCTGTGGAATGGGTCTTTCATAAGAACTTTTTCCCATTCAGATTGCGCTTCCAAAACATTCCCGTTTCCGTAGTGAATAACCCCAAGAGCAATTCTCGCTGGAGCATAACTCGGTTCTTCATTTTTAAGATTACGAAGTTCCTCGATTGCTTTAGATGTAAAACCTTTTTTGGCATAAACTTTTGCAATTTTGATTCTTGCTTCCAAGTTTTCGCTATCAAGACCTACAACTTTATTAAACTCAAACAGCGCTTCGTCGTAGCGGTTATAAGATAAGTATAGATCTGCAAGTTCGTAGTGTTTTGAAGCAAACTTTTTATTAATGTGTTTGTCTTCCATCAAGCCAGAACCTTTATTTTTTCCTTTTACACGCTCATTGGCAGTATCAAAAACTTTTTTTGCGTCTTCATATTGCCCGATATCGTTATAGAGAACAGAGAGACTAATTGCCGCATCTGTATGCTCTGGATTGATGTTTAGTACTTTATTAAAAGCTTTAATGGCCTTACCGATCTCGCCATTAATGTGAAAAATATTGGCCAACAAAAATAGAGCTTCTACATTGTTATCTTCTGACTCTATGATTTCATTTAAGATAACTTGCGCTTTTTTATATTCAAGTTTTTCGAAACATTCGCGTGCAGATTTGAGTAATTGTTCGTTTGAAGAAGTATACATTCAGCACCTCAATTAATTAGTTTCATTCATGAGTTTAGAAGACTCTTCGATTCTAGCTGTAATACGAGCTTTTTCAGTTTCGTTTTTTAAACTTTTCAAAATTTCTTCGTAGCGATTTTTTGCTGCAGAGTAGTCTTTAGTTTTAAAATAAAAATCAGCGATATAAATTTCTTTCTGCTCTAGCATTGTTTCGATTTGTTCAATTCGTGCTTGAGCCTCTTTTGTGTACTCTGTGTTTGGATAGCTCTGAAGGAGTTCGTGAAAATACTTAGTCGCTTCAATTCCCGCTGAAAGATCGCGATCAAATGTACTAGGCAATTGACGGTAAAATGATTCTGATATGCGATAAATAACATAGCCAAGTTCGCTATACTTTGGGTGAAAATCTCTAAAGAGAATGTAAGCTGAAGCGGCTTCAGCGTAGCTCTCTTGAGCAAACAAAATGTCAGCCTGGAGAAGTTCAGCGTGAGTAGCATAAAAAGAATAAGGATATTGAGAGCGAATAACGTTTAGTTTTTCAGTTGCCTGAATATAACGAGATTTATCGATTAAGCTTTTTGCTTCTTTAAAAAGAATTTCCGCTTCTGTATTTCCTTCTGGTCTTTTAGTTGCACAAGAAAGGCAAAAAACAGTAAGTGAAATCAATAGAAAATGGATAACTTTCAAGGCGCGCTCCGAGCTAAAACTAAAGTTTTAGAATCGTATCATTTGGAGCGTTCGGTGTAAATTTCATTGTAGATTTCTGTAATAATTAGTTTGATCGCGGCAACTACTGGAATAGATATTACCATTCCCGTAATTCCCATGTAATGGGAACCTACGATAACACTGATGGCGACTATCATTGGGTGAAGGTTGACGATTTTTGAGACGAGAAAAGGGAAAACAAAGAAGATATCAACCACATTGGCCACTGTGTACAGGACGAGTACTGCCCCCATCGTTTGTGAGGCTAATCCGTACTCCGATAGAACTAAAACAAAAGCAGGTATTACGCCAAGAAGTGGGCCAACATAAGGAACGATGTTTGTTAATCCTGCGATAAAACCTAAAATCACAGCGTAGTTTACATCCATTAAAAAAAGACCGGTCGTGATGATACCACCTACGATAATGGCCTCAACAAACTTGGCAAAGAAGTAATCTCCAAGCTGGCGATTGAAGACGTGCATGACGTAGTAGAAGCGTTCGAAGATGGAATTTGGTGTAAAACTTAACATTGTTTTTTTAAAAGCATCTGAATCGCGAATAATAAAAAACGTAAAAAAGGGAACGAGAAAAATCCACTCAAACAAAGTCGCCAAATAATTAGGAAGTTTTACCACCAGTTCACCAGTCCACGTTTCAACAGTGCTTAGAAATTGGAAAATGTAACCTTCGGCGATTTCATGTCCCGTTTTTGCGCGAATAAACTCACGAACGACATCAAACTGAGCAATCAAAAAGCGTTCAATTTGCGGAATTGAATATTGGAGCTCTTGAACTTCCATACTTAAATTTGGAATAACATTCACGAGTGGAATTCCGAGTCCAAAAATTAGAACGATGAAGACTAGAACAGTGGCCGTTGTTTTGGATAATTTAAATCTCATCAACCAGTTCACAAAAGGTGTAAGAGAAAGGGAGAGAATATAGGCCAATGAAATAGGAATGGAAATTCTGGGAAGGGCCAAGACAAGTGAACAGAATAAAACGATCACGATAGCAAAAAAGATCAACTGAATTTTCGTAATATTCTTGCGGTTGCTTAAGATCATTTCATCTCTTCTTGTTTCTGCGATTCAACTAAACTTTCAAGCTTGCGCAATCGTCGTGTAAGCTTACTTGCTTCTTGAGTTATAAAATAAAGTCTGTCTGCCAGAGCTTGAGAGAGAGACTGCATAAGTTTAGCAGCAACAACTGGATGATTATTTATGAGATGATCTAAATCTGGTTTGAAAATTCCAATGAGCTGACATGGGCTTTTTGCTTTTGCCGTTGCCGATCTTGGAGTTCCATCTTGTAAAAGGGCCATTTCACCAAAGTAACTAAACTCATCGAGAGTCAAAAAGTGTTGTCCTTCGATTTCGTGGCCAAACTCTGCTTGATTAAGTTCAACTAATCCCGAAAAAATGAGATAGAAACCAATTCCAATTTCACCTTCTCTGAAAATGACATCACCATCGGAGAACTTTCGACTATGCATGTACTTAGCTAGAATTCGAAGTTCATTATCTGAAAAATTTTTAAGCAACTCTACGTTTCTTAAAAAACGAGGAATAGAATCTTTCTTTACGCCGCTAAGAGGATTGGCCATCCATAGATACTTCATCATTGGAAGATCGATTCTTTTGGAAAGACCACTCTCTTCCATTCCTGATTCACTAATCTTTTTTTCGTAAGAAGAATTCATATTGCTCCAGTTTAATAAAGCCCCAGTTGATCTTTGTTCACCCATCCGGCGAGAGAGAGAGGAAATTCCACAAAAAACCAGCCGTCTTTAAACTCACCTAAGACCACTTTTGATCCAGGACGGATTTTTCCTTTTTCATTGAAAATTTTTGAAGGACCTTCATAGAGCGAGACTTCTTTTAAGGCCACGGCATAATTTATATTTTTTACGTATGTCGCGTAAAAGAATGAAGGAATCAAACTTAAAAGGAGAACAATTGTCAGTGTGACTTTTGAACTCATTTTTTGGAAACGATAACTGAGTATCGCAATTAAAATAATCAAAAGTGTGACCGAAAAATAAGCCTGGCCAGGGATGTTGGTTGAGGTATTGATAAACTGATCTGGTAAACTTGTTGATGTTGAGAGATCGTCTACATTCAACTGCGCTTTAACATAAGCTAAATTACTCAGTGAAGCAGAGTTCACGTACCCTTCTTTGATGGCTTTTTCTAAATGATATCTTGCAGTGGCTTGGTCACCCATTTTGGAATACACGGTGCCTAAATTGTAATGAAAAATACCTGACTTCATTTGTTGTTTATTATTAAGCAGATACTGTGCGGCGCCTTTGAAGTCGTTTTTGGTATAAAGTGATTCAAATTCATTGATCGAAGATTCTTTTGAAGGTGATTTTTGATCAACTGATAAGGGGGTCCGAGATGACTTTGTCATTGGCGATGTGCTACTATTTTTCATAATTTAATTATCGCATGGGCCTCAGAGTTTGCAAGCGAGAAAAAGCGTCCACCACTAACCGCAATCAAGACAAATATAAGGGAAAATTTTATGGCAATCGGAGTACAATCAAACGAGATTCATGAGCATTTTAATAAGTTGTTTTCTGCGATTCTTTTAGAGCAACAAAAATTCGATAGCATTAAGCCTGCTGACGAATCAAAGAAGGAAATGCTTCAACAAAAATTGAAAGAGTATGAAGGTCTTAAAGGGAGAGGTTTTTTCTATCCTTTCATGGCTTCAGGAAGAGGACATGGTCCTTTTGTTGAAATGATCGATGGTTCTGTAAAATTCGATTTGATCAATGCCATTGGTGTTAATCTTCTTGGTCACTCACACCCACTTTACATCAAGGCTAACCTTGAAGCTGCTACAAGTGATACGATGATGTGTGGGAACTTACTTTCTTATCAAGAACCATACGAGCTTTCTAAAGCACTTCTCGACTCCGTCAAAAAATCTCGCTTAAAACATTTTTGGTTTTCGTGTTCTGGATCTTTTTCAAACGATACGGCCTTGAAAATCTTATGGCAGAAAAAAGCACCTAACTATCGTTTGATTGCTTTCCAAAAATCATTTGCCGGTCGTTCAATTGCTATGCAAGACGTCACTTACAACCAAGCTTATCGCGAAGGTATGCCTCAGTCTGTTCAGGTTGATCACGTTCCCCATTATAATTACAAAAATCCTGAGCTCGCGATTAAAGAAACAATCGATGCTCTTGATGCTCTCATTGTAAAAAACGGAAATGTTTATTGTGGTTTAACAATCGAACTTATCCAAGGTGAAGCAGGTTTTATCTTCGGAACGAAAGAGTATTATAAGGCCATCTGTGAATGGGCCAAGAAAAATGGCATTTACGTTTGGATTGATGAAGTTCAATCATTCACACGTACTCACCAACTATTTGCTTTCCAGATGTTCGAACTAGACGAATACGTAGATATCGTGACAATTGGTAAAGTTCTTCAAGCCGCTGGAACATTCTACACTGAAGAATTAAATCCAAAACCAGGTCTCATTGCTGGTACTTTTAATGGGTCAATTGCCTCTCTTAATGCCGGCAAGGCCACTGTGCGCTACCTCACCGAAGGAAACTTCTATGGAGAAAACGGACGCATTAACGAACTTGAAAAGAAGTTCAAAGCAAAATTTAAGACACTTGCTGAAGGTTCTTGCAAAGGCAAGATCCCTTACTATGGTGGCGTCGGGACAATGCTTTCATTCGAAGTTGGTGATGGTTCAGCAGATGTAACTAATAAATTTATGAAAAAGCTTTTTGAGAATGGAATTATTTCTTTCTCAGCTGGAAAAGACCCTACAAGAGTACGCTTTCTCCTACCACTTCCACTTCTTGATGAACATATTGATCAGATCTTTTCAATTGTTGAAAAGACTGTTCTTGAGACCGTATAACAGGACGTTTTATGTATATTCTTCGCTCGGCCAATATTCACGATCTAGATGATCTTTATGATTTAAGCCAATTAATGCTTTTTATTAATCTGCCGCCAGATAAAGAAATCATTAAATCGAAAATTGAGAGTTCACTTCGCTCTTTCACAAAACCATCAAAGCGTTTGTGGGAAAATTATTATCTCTTCGTTTTAGAAGATTTAAAAACTGATCGCATTGTTGGTGCATCAATGATTCATGCTCAACATGGGACGGAAGATGAACCTCATTATTATTTTTCAGTCTCGCAAGAGAATAAATTTTCAAAATCTTTAAATACGGGTTTTATTCATGGAACACTTAAGCTAGGTCTGGACACAAACGGTCCGACCGAAATTGGTGGACTGATTCTTGATCCAGAATTTAGAAAAAACGATTTGAAACTTGGTAAGCAATTATCATTTGTTCGTTTTCTTTACATGGGAATGAATCCATCTCGATTCAAAGAAACTATTCACTCAGAACTAATGCCTCCTTTTGACAATGAAGGACATGCGCCGCTTTGGGAAGCGATCGGCAGACGTTTTTTGAATATGGAATATCATGAGGCAGATATTCTCTCTCGAAGCAATAAAGAGTTTATTTTAAATCTCTTTCCTGCAGATACCATTTACATGACTCTACTTCCAATCGATGCCCGCAATGCCATTGGAAAAGTCGGAGAAGAGACAGCACCGGTTAAACGCATGCTTGAAAGTATCGGTTTCAAATATACCAATGAAGTTGATCCTTTTGATGGTGGGCCTCACTACAGGGCGAAATTAAAAGAAATCAAACCCGTTAAAGAAATGTTTGAATGTGAAATTCTTATCCGCGATTCAATTATTAAAAGCGATATCAATCACATTTTGGCTAGTCTTCCTGTTGATGATGGCACTTTCAAAGCAGCATATATCAGCGGTAATTTGAACAGAGGCTCTGCTAACAGATTTATTATTGATCCCGAAGAAGCAAAGGCCTTGGGCCTTTTTGAAGACTTCAAAACTTACGCAACATTTTTATAAAAAAGGAAATCACCATGGCTAAATTTAATATCCTGGGAAATTATTATAACAATGCTTTTCACATGCCAGCGACCACTGGACCACTGGCCGTTGAAAACATCATGAAAAGATATTGTCCGGCCGATCTCTCTCTCCTACTAACTGAAACACCAGTTGATTATCGTGACGTTGATAGAGTTGTCGATTCAGCTGTTGTGGGTTTCAAAACTTGGAGAAAACTCTCTCAAGAAGAAAGAAATTCATACCTAAAAAAATATCAGGAACAAGTGAGTCTTAGAAAAGATGAGATTGCTATGGCGATTGCTTATGAGATGGGTAAACCTCTTTGGGAAGCTAAAACAGAAGCCGCTTCAGTTATTTCTAAAGTTGCAGTGACTATTGAAGACTCACTACCTCGAATTAAAGCTAAAAAGATCGATAACATTTTACCCAAGACAAACGGTCATATTATCTTCAAGCCAATAGGTCCTTCGCTAATCATCGGGCCATTTAATTTTCCATGCCATTTGGCCAACGGCCAAATTTTATCTGCACTGGTTGCCGGTAACTCTATTATCTTCAAGCCTTCAGAAAAAACAGCTTACTCCGCTCAGCTCATGATCGAATGTTTTCATGCTGCCGGTTTCCCTGCTGGAGTCATCAACCTCATTCAAGGGGATGGCGAAGTTGCTCGCAGACTTTTAAAAGAAAAAGCTATCAAAGGTGTTTTCTTCACGGGCTCAAAAGAAGTTGGTAAGAAAATTCTAGATATTACTCATCACGATTTATCGAAATTAGTTTCGTTGGAACTAGGTGGGAAAAACACAACAATTCTTCACCACGATGCTAACCTTGATCATGCTCTTCAAGAACTTATCAAGGCCTGTTTTTTAACGAGTGGCCAGCGTTGTACAAGTACGTCAATCATCGCTATTCACAGAAGCATTCAAGATAAATTCATTTCACAATTTCATGAACTGGCGAAAAAAATTATTATTGATCACCCGGTTGAATACTCACGTGAGCCGTTTATGGGTCCACTTGTTGATCAAGGTGCAGTTGATTCATATCTCCTCTTCATGGGCATGGCCAAACGTGAAGGTATTGAAGAAATCATGCGTGGAAAACAACTCGAGAGAGCCAAAAAAGGTTATTACGTTACACCGTCAATTCACCTCGCTGAAAGATGGAACAACGACAGCATGTTCCTTCATAGTGAAATTTTCGGACCAAACGTTACTTTTATTCCTTACGACACTGAGGAAGAAGCAATCGCCATTGCGAATGCAACGGAGTACGGGCTTGCTGCTGCTGTATTCACAAAAGATATGAACTTCTTTAAAATGTGCTTGGAAGAAATTGATTCAGGATTGGTGAACTTTAATCGTTCAACTGTTGGAGCATCAGCCAAATTGCCATTTGGTGGTGTAAAAAATTCTGGGAACTATCACCCTGCCGCTCTTACAACTATCGATTCATGTGTTTATCAAATGGCCTGTTTAGAAGTTCTAACTGATGAGGCTGAAGATATTAAATCTATAGTAGGCCTGGATCTCTAATATTGTTTTTTATTAACCAGAACTCCGGCCTCTGTACCTTGTGCAGCTTCGGAGTTCATGGATTTAATCTGCTCCACATCAACCGAAGAATTCTTTTGATAGAGATCAATAATTTCTTTCTGCTTTAAAACTTTTTGTGATTTTTTTAAACGCGCTTTTTCAACCAAGATAAAGGTCGACATATTTTCATCTTCTGAATGCTCTACTTTTTGAACAACCTCTTCTTCTTCGTAATCTTCGGCGACCTGTGATGTTCTTATGGCCATGGTCGCGAGCGATTGAAACTGAGCTGTCTTTACAGGGGCCTTTAATAGCGCCTCTGACTCATCCTGAGCATCAACTTCAACTGGTCGTATAGATTTCTTTCCAAACGGTAAAATTTTGGCAGCAGAGTCGTTTTCGTCAGCATGGTGTTTAGAGTGGGCATCATGAATTTCATCTATCGACTCTGGCTTCGTAAAATCACGATAGATGTTTCTTTCCACTCTCTCCGTTACCAGATCAGTAAGTGATAAAAATTTACCGCCATTGTGCTTAGTCGCAATGTCAGCGATTTCCTCCGGAGTAATGATCCGAAGAAGATTCATAATTAATAAGTTTTGAGAGGCCATAAAAGCTTATCGGCGATTTGGGATAAAACTTGAGTATTTAGGTCAGCTGCACAAAAAATGAATTTTCGGGAACTTAAGTGAATCCCTTAAGCTTTTTTTAAAAATTCTGTAGACATTTAATCCTTTAATTTTTATAACTTGGAGACTTCGAATTGATTTTCTTGTTGGGGAGTGGCGCAGTGGTAGCGCAGTAGACTGTTAATCTATTGGTCGTGGGTTCGAATCCCACCTTCCCAGCCATTTTTAAGCTTCATTCACCATCCCATTTCATCTCAAATTAAATCCCATATAAAGATCTCCAGAGGCCGCCCATGAAAGAACAATTATTTTCAAAAGATTTCCACAAAAAACTCCAATCAAATGTTGAAAACAGCTATCGAGATTTCATTGAAGATTTAAGACAAGATTTGCAAAAGGGTTTTGAGACTGATGTCGTTGATTTAGATTTCTTAGATCAATTAAATGACATTATTCATGATGAGATTTTTGATAACTATTCACCATTGAAGTTCTACTGGCTAAATCTCGTTGATAATTTAATCTACATTATTCAACTTCACGAAGAGCTACTTCTTGAAGAAGATATTAATACAGAAGAGCTGACTGAACTTGAAAATGAGCTATTCAATTTCTGGAACGATTCTGAATTTGCAGAAAGCTTTCTCCAGCAACTCAATGAAGGCGGACCGGTAATCGAAGCTTCAAACAATTTGATTCCACTTCAAGAAAATCAAATTATTTCATTCTATGTTATGCACTTAAGTCACTATCGTCAGGAGTTCACTGACCCGCTTATGTATCATGTCGTTCCAGAACTAGGTGATTATGAGAAGAAAATCTATCTCACTGACCATCACTATTCTGTATCACTGAAAAAAGTACCTGAAACTTTCCCTTCGCTTCCCCTTCAATCTATTTCACCTGAAGAACTAAAACTCCACCTGGAAATAAATGATAAAGTTGTTGAATATAAAATTGATGAACCAGCTGTTCCTCTTACATTAGAAGAGAAAAATCTTTTCGTTCTTGCAAGTTGCGACGAAGGACATAAACGACTTGAGGAATTTAAAAAGAATATTCAGAAAGCATTAATGAATATCAAAAAAGTTGCTCCTCATCTTTATCAAACTTTTAAAAGCTTCACGCACACTATTGTTCCGGTTAATGAAAAAGGTATTGTTAGCTATTCCATGCAATCACTTCCTGGATACTCGAGCATCAATCTTTTCGACAGAGATTCACTTGATCTAATGGACGATCTCCTTCACGAAAATGGTCACCATTATCTCAATACATATTTGAATCACATGGATTTAATCAACGAAGACGACGATAAAATCTATTATTCTCCATGGAGAAAAGCCCTTCGTCCAATTCGTGGAATTTATCACGCCGTATTCACTTTCTACTGGGCACTAGAGCTCTACCTTTGTTTAAACAAAGCAGTTGAAGATAAACTCTTAACTTTTACAAAAGCTGAGAAAGTTAAAATCAAACAACGTTTCTTAGAAGAATATTTCATGCTGGACTACTGCCGCCCAGATCTTGTTCACGCTTTCAAAAATAAACGTATAACTAAAGAGGGCAATCAACTCATCAACATGGTTCTTGAAAGAGTGACTTTCTATAAAATGGAAGTTGCGCCTATTATGAACGACCTGAAAGAGTTGGATGGTGAAGCCTACAAAAAGATTGTTGCCTTGAAAGAGGAATTAACTCAGACGAGAGCTCACTACAAGTTGGTTTAAACGCGATTGCATGTCATTGGCCGGCATCATATCACCTTGTTTCGAGGCGACTTCGATGCCTTTGCTGAAAATCTCACTTGCTTTGTCAGTATCACCTAAAGCTTCATAAGCTTTTCCAAGTAGCAAATAGGCCATCGAATATTTTGGGTCTAAGGTAACGACTTTTGTAAGTTGCTCAGCTGCCTTATCGAATTGATGACGGTGAAAAGCAATATCGCCGAGGCCGTAAAGCGCAATCGTGTCTTCTTCATCAATCTCCAAAACTTGAAGAAACATTTTCTCGCGGCGATTGATGTCTTCTTCTTTTTTTTGCTTTTCAGCTTCCATGGCCTTTTTTAATTTGGCCTCTTCACCAAACATCGCAAAAGATTTAACAGTTGCTGTCGCCTTTTCTGCTTCTGCTTCTTCAATCTTTCCTAACTTCATGAGATAGAGGGACTTATTCGTATGGGCCATGACAGAGGCAGAATTGGCCTGTAATAATTTATCCATCCACTCTATCGCTTCGGCATAGCGCTCTTCTCTACCTAAAATAACTCCAATGCTTTCGTAAGCATCAGCAAAAGCAGGATCAAAGGCGATCGCTTTTTGCATAAACTGCAAAGCGAGAGAATTGTTATTTTTTTGAAAGTGCTCCACACCAAGATGATAAAGCTCAAGGGCAAGATCTGTTGGTTTTTGATTTTTGAAATAAGGAAGATAATGAACTTTTGCAGAATATACTTTTTCGTTAATCACCAAATTAACTACTCGTGCTTCTACTCTGAAATCGCGAAAAAGATTTGCCGTGAGAACGTTTCCGTTGTGATAAAGAATATGTCCGCCCTTACGATCCTCGATCATAAAGTCCTGTCCACTAAGATTTTCTGAACTTTGTTTATCCAAAACAAGATTGACCGGATAGTAAGCAGCACCGCGATTGTTTTCTATTTTTGCAACAGTTTCCTGCCCAAGAAAACAGCCCTTTTTGTAAGAAATTCCTACTTCATTTAGAAAAGTATCATTTACAAACATAGAACTATCGATGTCCTTACCCCAAAGAGGTAGACCATTTAGTTGTCTGATTTTTTCCAGCTCAATAGGATCGGTCAATAATACATCAGACTTTTTGTTCAAATGAAGTTGCGACTCAATTCCATAAAAATTAAGAGAAAAAACTTTGTCATGGATTTGAGATAATTCAGGATTTAATAGAAGCCAATAATCTCCAGTTTGAACACTGAGCTCAACTTCATCCATAATTATGAACTTATTAAAATCATCGATGATTGAACTAGTTAAAATCTTCTGGCAAAGAATATAGAGAGCATCTTCATTTCGAGCAATGTAAAAGAAAGATTGAATTTTCCCTACACGGTTTAGTCTTGTAGTTAATTGAGCTGTTCCAAATTCGAGTGACTTCAAATCGTTAGTTACCTGACCTTGAAAAAAAATTTCACGATCAGCACCGGATACTTTAATAAGATCCCAATCAATTAGTTGAAACTGTGAAAGATTAAAACGAAGTGAATTTAAATCCATTAGACTGAGAAAGATTCGCCACAACCGCAAGTGTTGGTAGCATTAGGATTACTGAAAACAAATCCCTTTCCATTCAAACCATCTTTAAAATCTAACTCAACACCTTTCAAATAAATTGAAGATTTTGGATCGATAAATATTTTGATGTCGCCAAAGTCGAGAACATTGTCTTTATCTTTGCGATCACTGAATTCAATTTTATAAGATAGACCTGAGCAACCGCCACCGGTAACACCGAGACGTAGACCTTTATCCAGGCCTTGTTGTTCCTGCTTATAGATCTCACGAATATGTCCGAGTGCTTTTTCAGTTACTGTTACAATTTGTTCCATATATTGGCCTCTGGTTATCCACCTTAATAGGTTGCCTACTTCATTATTTTACCACAATTTCGGCAGTTTGTTCTCCCCTTTTGAATTCAAAATGTCATGAGATAATATTTAGTTATAGAGGAGTCAATTATGGCGATAGTACTTATCATCAAAACAGAAGATGGGCAACTTGCCGAAATTCCGGTGATGTCTAAGATCATTATAGGCCGTTCGAGCTCGAGCGATTTAAAAATCGACGACGGAAAAATGTCGAGTAAACACTGCAGTTTTTCACTCACTAAAGAAGGTGCAGTTCTCTTTGAAGATCTTAGTTCCACTAATGGATCTTTTATTAATAACAGTCGGATAATGTCGACGCTCATGAAGGTAAACGATGTGATTCGGGTAGGTAACACTCTCATTCGCATTGATGATAAAAGACTTACTCCCAAAGAAAGAATTGCGATTGGTTACAATACCATGGAAAAAAATGGCGAAGCCACTTTGCCTGTTCTTACTCAATCACAAATGGGCATTCAAAAAGCTAAGGAAGTAAAACCAGGCAACAAAGTGGAGAAGAAACCCACTGTTGTTTTAAACAAAGAACTTCTTAAAAAGAAATCGAAAGACGAGAATTGGAATGCTGGCGTTGATAACGTCATTGAGCAAGAAGAAAGTTCAGGCATGACAAAGATGTTAAAACTCGACAAAAACGCGATCAAAAAGAAAAAAACCTAATTATTAGTGGGCAATCCACTCACGTTCTTTCACCCCTAATTTTTGATTAAGAGCACGCGCCAGAATGAAGAAATAATCTGATAAGCGGTTAATGTATTCGATTGAGTGAGGAGGAATTTCTCCTGGATGAGAGGCTTCAAATCCAACTAACTCACGCTCCACTCTTCTACAAACTGTGCGGCAAACGTGAAATGCTGCAGCCACTGGTGTTCCGCCTGGAAGAATAAAATGTTTCAGCGGCGGCAGTGAAGAATCCAGCTGATCAATTTCTTTTTCTACTTCCAGTATTAGTGCAACTTTTACATGCGGAAGATTAAACTGGGCACGCTTTTCTTTTTCACAAGCTAAGTTACTTCCTAAATCAAAAAGAGAAGATTGTATTTTAAGTAGTAGATTTTTATCTTCAGCTTCAACCATTAAACTCATGGCAAAGCCGATGCATGAATTCAGCTCATCGACTTCACCATATAAATTTATACGTGGATCACTTTTGATAATGCGAGTTCCACCTACTAATCCAGTGAGACCGCCATCGCCTGTTTTCGTATAGACTGAAGCTTTTTTCATTACATGTTCCTTCTATACTTACCACCTACTTCATAAAGAAGGTTGGTGATTTGTCCTAAGCTCGCGAAGTTTACAGTTGAAAGAAGTTCTTCAAAGACGTTTCCGTCATTTAAAGCAACAGTTCTTAAACGATTAAGAGCTTCTTGCGATTTTTCAGCATTCTTTTTCTTGAATGCATTTAAGCGGTTAATTTGATCCATTTTTTCATCGTCAGTACAACGAGAGATTTCGATTTCTTTGGCCATTTGCTCTTTAATATCTGGCGAGATGTATGTGTTAACACCGATGATTGGAAACTCCCCCGAGTCCTTTAGAGTTTCATAATACAATGACTCTTCCTGGATTTTTGAGCGTTGGTACATTGATTCCATCGCACCAAGAACCCCACCTTTATCCGAGATGTTTTCAAATTCGCGAAGAACTTGCTCTTCAACAATAGCTGCTAATTCTTCAACGATATATGCCCCCTGAACCGGGTTGTCCGTTTTATTCATACCGAACTCACGGTTGATGATCATTTGAATTGCCATCGCTCTTCTTACTGATTCTTCAGTTGGCGTTGTAATGGCTTCATCGTAAGCGTTCGTGTGAAGTGAGTTGCAGTTATCAGAAAGAGCTAAGAATGCCTGTAATGTTGTTCTAATATCGTTAAAATCGATTTCTTGAGCGTGCAGTGAACGTCCAGATGTTTGAACGTGATATTTAAACTGTTGCGATTTTTCATTTGCACCGTATTTGTCTCTCAATGTGACGGCCCAAATTTTACGAGCGACACGACCCATGACTGTATATTCTGGATCAAGACCGTTCGAGAAAAAGTACGAAAGGTTTTGAGAGAAGTCGTCAATCTTCATACCACGGCTTAAATAGTATTCTACAAACGTGAAACCGTTTGAAAGCGTGAAGGCCATCTGTGAAATTGGATTCGCACCAGCTTCAGCGATGTGATACCCCGAAATTGAAACTGAATAATAATTTTTGATCGCGTTTCTGCAGAAGTATTCTTGTATATCACCCATCATCTTCAGCGCAAATTCCAGAGAGAAAATACAAGTGTTCTGAGCTTGATCTTCCTTTAAGATGTCAGCTTGAACAGTACCGCGAACCTGGCGCATTACTTCGATACGCTTTTGTTCATTCCAGAAATCATCTCCTGATAGCGCCTGCTTCATTGCTGTATTCATGAAGAGTGCAAGGATTATTGGTGCAGGACCATTAATTGTCATTGAAACAGAAGTGTATGGGTCAATGAGGCTGAATCCTTTATAGAGATCCTGCATATCATCCAATGTTGCAATTGAAACACCCGCTTCCCCGATTTTACCGAAGATATCTGGACGAACATCTGGATCTTCTCCGTAAAGAGTAACCGAATCAAATGCAGTAGAGAGTCTTTTTGCTTTATCGTCTTTTGATAAGTAATGAAAACGTTTGTTCGTTCTCAGTGGTCCGCCCTCTCCAGCAAACATTCTTTTTGGATCTTCATCAGCACGTTTGAATGGGAAAATCCCGGCAGCAAATGGAAAGTGTCCTGGCAAATTCGAATCTTTGATGAAACGGTATTTTTCCGTCATCGAATGGAAGTTGGGGTAAGCGACTTTTGAAATATCATTACCCGAAAGTGATTTGTATTTTGTTTTAACCTTGATTTCTTTTCCGCGAACGAAATAAGAAAATGTACCTGATTCGTACTGAGCAATTGTTTCATCAAATGTTTTTAATTCAGCAAAAGCTGATTCTGGAATTGAAGCTTTAACTTCTGAAAGTTTAGCTTCGAGGTCTTTATTCCCTTTTAGAAGATTACATGCAATGAGAAGAGCCTCATAATCTTTCATTTTCTCAGCTGTTTCTAAAGCTTCTTTGTTATAAGCGCGAACTGTCCCAGCTATGTCTCGAAGATAGAGAGATCTTTCGGGTGCAATGATACGTTTTTTTACTGAAGGAGCTTTATCGCGATTAAGAATTTCTAGGTTTTGCGCTTTAAGGTCTAATGCTTTTACAACATCAAAGAAAAGAGCGTTCACGCCAACATCGTTAAATTGGCTGGCCATAGTTCCGTATACTGGAAGTTGATCGTCTTCCGGCGCTCCCGGGTGACCGGCAAATTGATTATGATTTCTGCGCCACTGTTTGCGAATGTCTCGTAGAGCATCTTCTGAACGTGGTTTCTCAAATTTATTGAGAACGATGAAATCAGCTGCTTCAAGCATCTCAATTTTTTCAAGTTGAGTAGCCGCTCCGTATTCCGGAGTCATAACGTAAATACATTTGTCAGCGACTTTTGTGATTTCATCACTCGCCTGGCCAATCCCAGATGTTTCAACAAGGATAAGATCAAAAGGCTGGGACTTTAAAAAAGAAACTACATCTTTAATGTGCGGTGAAAGTTCTGTATTCGAATCGCGAGTTGCGAGTGAGCGAATGTAGAAATTATTAAAACTTGCACTTCCTAAACGAATACGGTCTCCCAGAAGAGCACCAGATGTTTTTTTCTTTGTTGGGTCAACTGAAATTAGAGCAATCTTGCAATCTGTTGAGTGGCGGTAGAAACGAAGAAGAAGTTCATCAATGAGTGAAGACTTTCCAGCCCCCCCGGTACCTGTAATTCCGAGAACAGGAACCTTACCTGTAGTGAACTTAACTGGAATTTCTCCATTGTCTTCAATGCTCGTAATAACTTTTGAAAGCATTCTTTTATCGAGATTTTTAACATCGAATTTTGTGAAATCGATTCCTGACAGAGTCGACTCTTCTGATCTTTTGATCATGTCATCGATGATTCCATTGAGACCTATTTCCATCCCATCTTGAGGAGAATAAATACGAGTGATCCCACGAGAGTGAAGAAGTTTAATTTCACTTGGAGTAATTACCCCACCACCACCACCAAAAATCTTTACATTTTTAGCACCCGCCGCATCCAACAGCTCACGGATGTAAGTGAAATACTCAACGTGTCCACCTTGATATGAACTCAGGGCAACAGCATGAACGTCTTCTTGAATGGCTGCATCGACAACTTCTTGAGCAGAACGGTTATGGCCCAAGTGAATAACTTCCACGCCCTTAGCTTGAAGCATACGGCGCATAATATTAACCGACACGTCGTGCCCATCAAAAAGGCTGGCCGCGGTTACAAATCTTAATTTCTTCATAAATCATTCTCTCGTTAAACTATATTTAGCCTTTAAAAAACTGGTTAACTTTAATTCCTTGCAAATCTATTAGCAAGAAAAGCGCATTTAATGTATAATTAGCCATTGTTAATAACATAAAAAATACGATTTTGGTTTGCTATGAGCACCGACAATACAGTTGCTAAAAAAAATGGAAATGGAGAAGCCGATGAAGCAATCATCGTCGAAAACCCGTTTCACACGGCTAGGCTAAAACCTAAAAGAAAAGGTAAAAAACCACCAAAGCTTCTCGCCATCGTTCACCAATCTGGGTGTACTGGGTGTGAAGTATGTATTCAGGGATGTCCAGTCGACTCAATCGAGTTAGTACCTGGTCCCAATCCAGCAAATCCTCAGTTCGGCCAAATGGTTGAGATTGATCTCGCCCGTTGTATTGGCTGTCAGAACTGTTCTCAAGACTGCCCTTGGGAAACAATCACGATGTATGAACACGACGATGCTTTCACGGCATGGGGATCTGAAACGCTTGTTTCTGAGCTTTATGTTTCTGAAGATAAGTTAGCTGAGTTCACAAAGAAAGTTAGCGAATAAGCCGCTACAAATATTCCCACTGAAACCCATTGAGAAGTTGAAAGACTGAGCCCGTGAACTCCACGAATGGTATCGCCGCGGAAAAACTCCACAACAAATCTAAGAAGTGAGTAATACATTAAGTAACGGGTAAACACGAAAAGATTACTTCGCTTTTGAGAGATGAATTTCAGCATAAGATAAACAAGAAAAAATAATCCAAAAGCTTCATACAATTGAACAGGGTGACGGAACTCACCATGCATATGTACGCTCCAAGGAAGATCACAGACGCTTCCAAAACAGCAACCTGTGAGGAAGCAGCCCAATCGACCAATTCCATGTCCTAAGGCCAGTCCTGGCGCCAAATATTTTGAATAAGAAAAAGGAAACTTTTTTAAACCTAAAGTGAGTATGAGATAGGCCGCTAGAGTAAAAAGAAGTCCTCCATAGAAAACAAATCCACCGCCAAACCAAAAATTATCGGCATAAAGATATTCAGTGAATTTTCCTTGAGCTGAAAACCACAAAAAGAAAATTTTAGCCCCAATCCAGGAAGTAATAAACGAAGTGATGAATAAAAGCGGCAGAGATTTAGTTTCTAAGGAATATTTTTCGAAGATGTGACGGGTAAAAGTATAAGCCGCTCCCCAACCAAGACCCATGAAGAGCGGATAACTAAAAAGTGTGAAATAAGAAGACTCAAACAGGATCGGAAGCATTTTCGCCTTTTTTATTGTTCAGAAAAAGAACTTCATAAATCAATAAGACGGCTGCGATACTGATAGCACTGTCGGCAATGTTAAATGCCGGAAAATGATTTGTTCCAATGAAAAAATCGAGAAAATCGACAACATAGTTCATGCTGAAGCGATCAATTAAGTTTCCGACTGCTCCTGCGAAAATAAGTGAAAACGAAAGACATTGAAGTTTATTCGTATTTCTTGTTGTCCAAATCAGGTACAACAGCCAGAAGCATGCGATGACTGGAACTCCAAAAAATAGCGGAACTCTAATCCAGTCAGCAGACTGTCCAAACATTCCAAAGGCCGCTCCAGGATTGCGCACGTAAGTGAAATGAAAGAATCCTTCAATCACTGGTACTGTTTCACCTAAGAAAAACTTTTGTTGAACAATGGCCTTAGTTACTTGATCACCAATGATGATCGTAGAAATCAGGATGCACATTTTGTAAATCATGTTCATATCGTATTATCCGTTTACATAATCCTTGGCATTGATTTCATACTTTTCAATTTTTCTGAGCAACGTCTTTTTAGGAATATTAGCTTTTAGTGCTGTTTGATTGATCTTTCCACGGTTTTGTTTTAAGGCCCACACAATAAATTCTTTTTCAAAAAGATCTTTGGCGATTTGGAAATCCATAACCATTTCTTTTGAATTTAGAACATTGTTGAATGAGAATCCATCCATTTCATGTTTAACTTCATCACTCTTCATATCAAAGATTGAATCTTGAATACCATCAACATCAATCATCATGTCGCTATTTTCTTCCGGCTCCGGAACTTTAGTTGGAGACGTCATCTTTAAGCTAGATGGTAGTGATGGAGTTTGAATCATGTCTGAAGATTCGATAATGAACGCGTGTTCAATAACGTTTCTTAGTTCACGAATGTTACCTGGCCAAGAAAAGTTAACTAGAAGGTTCTTAGCTTCTTCGCTTACACCTTTAATGTTGAGACCGTGAACATTGTTAAAATATTTAATGTAGTAATCTACAAGGAAAGGGATATCGCTTTTTCTTTCTCTTAATGGTGGTAGATAAACAGGCAGAACGTTCAATCGGTAGAACAAGTCTTCGCGGAATGTTCCATCTTTAATCATTTGTTCAAATGGCTTGTGAGAAGCGGCGATTACACGCACATCAACTTTGATATCGCGGTTTGAACCTATTGGAGTAAATGTTTTTTCCTGAAGAACACGAAGGAGTTTAACCTGCATCGTTGGTGATACGTCACCGATTTCATCCAGGAATAAAGTCCCGCCGTCAGCATATTGAAATTTACCAAGCTTCCTTTCAGCAGCACCTGTGAAGGCTCCTTTCTCGTGACCGAATAGTTCGGACTCGATAAGATTTTCTGGAACAGCAGCAAGGTTGATTGTTACGAATTTTGCGTCTTTTCTTGGACCATTGTAGTGAATCGCGCGAGCAACAAGTTCTTTACCTGTACCCGATTCACCACGAATTAATACTGGCGTATTAACTTTGGCAAGTTTATCGATAACGTTAAAAACTTTCTGCATAACATGGGATTCCCCCACGAATTGATCATCTCCACCAAGAGACAATCTTGGAGAAGAAAAAGCGGATGTTTCAACGAGAGAGCGGGCCTTGAGCGCTCGCTTAATAAGGGCAACCAAATTTTCAGATGAAATCGGTTTTTCAAGATAGTTGTATGCGCCTTCTTTAACGACTTTTACGGCATCACTTACGTTTGAATAGGCCGTAAGAATGATAACGATGACAGATGGATCAACTTTTTTAATTTCAGTGAGTGCTGAAATACCATCCATCTCCGGCATGTTAACGTCCATAACAACCAGATCATACTTTTCTTTATAAACAGCATGAAGGGCTTCTTTTCCGTTGTTTGCTACATCGACAGCAAAGCTGTGGTAGAGAAGGGCTTCTTTAACGGAATCTTGAAGGACTTTGTCGTCATCAACAACTAACACGCGATGCATATCATTCTCCTGGAATTAATTCCCAACCCTATTTTACTACTTATTCACGAGTTTCACTAAGAATTTTGTTTCTTTCCCACGCTCAGACTCCACAGTGATCGTTCCACCGTGCAGTTCTACGAAGTACTTAACGAGATAAAGGCCTAGGCCAGTACCTTTAATAGAGTGATTAGCATCATTCTTTATCCGATAAAACTTCTCAAAAATATTTGAGAGCTCTTCTGGTGGTATGCCGACGCCGTTATCCTTGATTTGGACATAAACCCATTTTTCATCGTCCCAGGTCTTGATTTCTACAATCGATCCTTCACCTGAATATTTAATGGCATTTTCCGCAAGATTGGAGATCACTCGGGTAATAAGCGTGACATCGATTTCAATCGGATATAGCGGAGATAATTCTTTTACGATGCGAACTTGTTTTTGGTTAGCGCTGAAATGCAAATCTTTAATGACACTTTCAACCAGTGAGTTAACGTCTTTTGAAACTTTGTTAAGAGCAAAGTTGCTTGATTCAATTTTCGTCATATCCAAAATACTAGAGATGAAACGATTTAATTCTTTCGTTGAATCAATTATAAGCTGAGATTTTTCACGAATTTCATGATTGTTCGGATTTTGATGATAAAGGTTGTCCGCAACTCCTGCGATCTTCGCTACAGGTGTTTTCAAATCGTGTGACATTAATGAAAGGAAGTTTTGTTTCAACTTTTCTACTTTCTTTAAGAGTTTTGCTTCTTCTTGAAACTTAAAACGTCTTTGATATTCGCCAATTGCTCGGAAAGGAATCCAAATATAATAAACTACAAACACAGTAACAACGAGATGTGCGGTATAAAGCCAGAAGCCCATAAGTACAAATAGAAGATAAGAAATAATCAGAATCGATAGAAGAACTAACAGCGTTATGATCAAACCATCTTTTGGTTTTAGTTTTGAGATAATGACTGAGAGAAGAATGGCCACTAGAAAGGCCAAAACATTTGAGACTATTCTTGGAAGCATTTTTATCGTCTTATTTTGCATAAGTGCATCGATAATTGTCGCGTGAACCACCAACTTAGGAGCTTTATATTCTTCTTGATTAAAAGGCGTTAAGAAGAAGTTATCACTCTGAGAAATGTAGTTGGGACCAATAAGAACGATTTTATTCTTAAATATTTCTGGATTGTAATTTCCAACGAGAACACGATGAAAAGGGATCGTTTTGTATTTAAATTCGCTGTAAACGGGAGAACCTGGGTAGCGAAACATCACAAAGTTAGCATCGGCTTCGTCGTTATAATAAGCCCCCATTACATCGGGAACATTGAGAGCATTTTTACCAGTGAGAACTCGATATTGATTTGCCGTCAAGAGATGAAGACTTTCTTCACCAGAAACATTGAAGATCGCTCGTCTGATGACATCATCTTTCGCAAATATATTGTTATCTATATTAAGCTGGGCGAGAGCATAATCGAAATCGCGTAGTGGTAGTGGCGGCAGCTCCTCCCCTTTTAATTCATCAATTTCTGTACCAAAACTAATCTTTCCGTTTGTCTCTGTGAATTTAGATAAACGATTCTTGAATTCAACAAAGTAAGCATCTTTCTCATCTGAGACTTCCGGCATACGAACGAAGTAATTAATGATTTTTGGTTTAGAATTAACAAGTTTTTCTAAAAAGCGCGAATGAGTGGCGTATGTATATGGGTATGAATCTCCCAAATAGTCATCACTTTCTTCATCGAGCGTGACAATGACGATATCTTTAGAAGGATGAATTCCAAAATCCCACTTAACTTTTGCATCGTAAAAGATGGCTTCAAACGAAGCGAGAGGATATTGAAAGAGGATGGCCACGAAAATAAGAGTGAAGAGCAACGGATAGTATTCAGATAAATCTATTTTAAATTTTTTTAGAAACATGAATACTCTCATTTAACGTTTAAATTCTTGATCCTGTCTTTGATACTCACATTGCTGATCATGAGGTCTGAAAGTGGATCATGGGTATAATTTTTAGCGTGCGAAAGCTCTCCCAGAAGAAGTGCGCCAATACTGAGTTCATTCACTGCATCCATGTGTGCAATCTTAAAAAGAGCAGAAACATAATCTTTCTTCAGACCGGACATCTTCCCTACACGTACATCAAAATCAAAAAGTTCCTTCTCTCTTTCATACATCATCGATTTCAACACAAACGCTGGATAGAAAAAGAACCTCATCACATTTTGGAAGCGTCGAGGAAGAATTCGACTTATTAAATACACTGGTGAATACAGCGAGAAGAAAATGAGAGTCGTCATTGTTCTGTTTTCTGCCTCACCTGATTTGATTCTTAAAAGTGAAGCATGAATAAGACTATTAAGTTCATTACGAGAATAGGTCTTATAAAGATTCTTTCCTATAATGAGAGCGGGTTCACCCAAGTATGAGTGGGTGAAGTAAAGATTATTCACATAAACGTTCGACCAATAGATCTTTACTTCAGCCATATTTAAATGACTGCAAAAGTTTTTCACCTGATTAATGAGATTTTCATCGTCAGTTACATATCTTGCTCGAGCAAAAATAAGAACGATCTTCTCTCCAAATTTTGCAAAGAAAAGAAGAATGGCAAAGGCCACAATAAGTCCAACCCAGAATCCGTAGATCAAATTAAAAAGAAGACCCAAGAGTGCGAAGGTTAAAAGAAAAAGAATATTGATAAACAAAAGGTACTTATATCGACTGATAGAATCCTCCATGAATCCTGTCATGACTGTCATTATTACAATGGCATTCATAAATTATAGACAAAAATACGGTCGAGAGCTATAAGTCAGTTGCTTAGATTTTGAACGAACGAGAAAAGGGGTGTGGGTCCATAAGGCATCGAAACCAAAGGGTTTTCGTCGGTGCGGCTCTCGTATTTTTTAAATCTATGGTAACAATGTGTGGTTTTCGTCATTTTTGGGGAGCGTAATATGAAATTCGACCGTCTTCTTTTTGGTACTGCTGGAGTACCTAATTCTACACCTAAGAAAAATAATCCTATCGATGGCGTGAAGCAAGTTCATGCTTTAGGTCTAGATTGTATGCAACTTGAGTTCGCTCATGGCGTTCGTATGAAAGAAGAAGTTTCTTCTGGCTTACGTAAAGTTTCTTATGAACTAGGGATTCCACTTACATCACATGGCCCTTACTACATAAACTTGAACGCACGTGAACAAGATAAAATCGATTCATCTGTTGAAAGAATTATTCAAACGGCAAAGATCTCAGATCTATGTGGTGCTGAATCGATGACTTTCCACGCAGCTTTCTACATGAAAGATTCTCCTTATGATGTTTTCGATCTTGTTCAAAAATCACTGAACGTGATTGAAGAAAGACTTAATCGTCTTGATATTCAAATTGAACTACGTCCAGAATTGACAGGTAAAACTTCACAATTCGGTTCTCTTGAAGAGCTTATCGATTTAACCAAATCAGTTTCTTCATGTTCACCATGTATGGATTTTTCTCACTTGTATGCTCGTACTAACGAGTACAATACTTATGAAGAATTCTGTACTGTTCTTTCTAAACTTAAAGAAGAACTTGATGGTGGAGCTCTTCAAAACATGCACATCCATCTTTCAGGAATCAGCTCTAACTCTAAAGGTGACTTGAAACACCTTAACCTAGAAGAGTCTGATTTCAATTGGCGTGATCTTCTTCGCGCACTTAAAACTTTCGACTGTCGTGGATACGTAATCTGCAACAGCCCTAATCTTGAAAAAGATGCAAAGATGATGAAAGATTTCTACATGGCCTTATAAGAAAAAATGAGATCGGCCTAGTGAAAACTAGGCCGCGCTTTTTTCGACGACTTCTTGATTTTTCTTCTCAAAATAATTTCTCATCCACTGAACATGCTCTTTAGAAACTTCTTCAGGTAAAAAAACCATTTTCACAACTTGCTCATCTTTAACGAGAGCGATATTTCCATGTTTGCCGTTTAATTCAGCAAACACATCGAGAAGAAAATCTTGATCAAGCGATTGATCAACGTAAATGATGTCTTGAGATTTAATTTCTTTGAACACTGACCAATTCGAAGGAAAATCTATCAATGAACCTTTCATGATTAAACGGTAGCACTTACTTTCAAGACGATATTCCATCAAAACCCAATCAATAGAATTTTGTCCTAGATAGTCGGAAAGAGATTTATAATCAACTTCATTAAGACGCTTTTCGAAATAATTTCTTAAATCAACAAAGCTATTCGGTTGATCTTTATCAACTGAGTCTGTGTAAGTTTCAGCAATTAGTTTTGATAATAGTGTATCGTCTTCATTCATGCCGATCTTATCGGTCGGCGATCAAAAAAAATAAAGTCTAAACAAAAAGCCCGCGTTCGAGGCAAACTTTGTATAAATCCGACCAGGAAGGTCCCTTATTCGCTCGTAGCAGCTCCAAGCCATAACCTTGATCATAACGGCTTACAATAAGCGCTGGCTGGGTAAAAGACACACCCTCATAGATCGCAGTGAGTTCGAATGGC
>CAMLRB010000002.1 GCA_946482295.1 uncultured Bacteriovorax sp.
CTTCTTTGCATCCAAGCATAGTCATTAGACCATCAAGTGTTTCCCCATTTCCACGAGCTACGTCAGCTTTAAGCGCGATTTTGTTTGTATCAATATAGTTCACTTGAGCTTGTTGCCCGTGAACTTCGTAACATCCAGATGTTCCAGATGATATTGCAGAAGTTTGTGGAGAGATAATGTTATTCAAAGTAGCAGCGACAATTTGAATCATCCCTGGTTGATCATTAAATACCATTCCTCCGATACCACATCCCGCCATTCCGTAGTGATACGCATGCGCTTGTGACATTGATGTAAGCGCAACAAGCAAAGCAAGTCTCTTTAACACAAATACCTCCGTCTAATTTTAGTCCTTAAATTAAAGCCTGATACTTGAATATATGCAACAAATAATGTTTCATAAATTATCAAGTAGGAGTCATTCAATGCTTAAATTTTCTATCATCTTCTCGCTTCTCATTTCAACTTCAGTATTTGCAGAAAAAATTTCGCAAACGACTAAAGAAGTTGTTACTGCCCCTATTGTTTATCCTGAATCTGCTGACATTCGCTGTGAAAGAGTGACTGGTCATTCACTCAGTGAATTTAAAAATAAACTTGTGGAAACGTGCGATCTTAGCAAACCTTTCAGCACTTCACTTACTAAACTTTTGAACGACGATACTTATATGTTCTGTTGCAATCTCAGAAAATAAAAATCTCTATAACATAAGGCCATGCGTCCACGGCCCTGTGCCTAGGCCTCTTCCTTTATTTCATTTATTGTCTCTTTGATTTTATCAGAGGGGTGATTATTTTTTATCCTGAATACGATTCACAACATTGGATTTCAAAACACAAAATCGCAGTGGAAGAATTTAAATGTCCACTTTGCAAAGAAGTGTTTCTTACGACTGTCCCTGTGGTCACGAAGGGATACGTTGGGGTTGAATCACCTGTTCACGAGTGTGGTGCCAGTTTCACCAAAATTATTTTAAAATCCGCACCCAACTATAAGTTAAATTCGAGTGCGGAAAACTTCAGAATTAGTTTTTAGTTGAAAGATTTGTGCATGTACTTTCAGATCTTATGCGTACTTCATTAACGTCGGGATTATTCATGTTATCTTCGACTGAATTGTATTCAAGCTTATATGAATCAATTGTTTCATAACCATTTTTATCCAACCAAACTGAAGTTGAAACTCCAGAACTTATTTGTTTTTCTTCTCCGTTTACTACGTATTTACTAACTACGAATTTTCCATTTTTGTGCTCAGCTTCTATGTATGTTGTGCTTGAGCTAGTTGAACCATCTTCAAATAAGAATTTTCTCTTGGTTGTTTTTGTATAAGTGTTCTCACCTGTAAATGTGAGATTAGATTCCATAAACATCTTCACATTTGTTGAATCGACCGAATGAGTGATCGTTCTAATACTGTCACCGTTAATCTCTACTATGTCTGTGCCTTTGGCAGTATCGCTCGTTACAACTCTTTTATAATTTTTCTTTTCTTTGTTCCAAAAAATATCATTATATTTACACTGAGAAGTCCACGTATATGAACCTTCATCGATTGGTCTCATCATGAGATCTTTATAACTGGTATATTCAATTTCAATATCATTTGCGAACGTAATAGATGAAGCTAATAGCAATGAAGCGACTAATACTGTTTTCATGTGATACTCCCATTAAATTTACAAAAGGGTATCACATCTTGATATTGCCCAAATAAAGTCTAAACTTTTTACATATTCTAACGTCCCACATGAACCCTATAGTGCATGAGTTACCTGGCCGAAAAAATGCGACTGTATTTTTACTTTGAATGCGAACCGAAAGTTTTACGACTAGATAATCTTTTTAAGAGGAAGAGGTTTAAGGATCTAACAGATGATTTAAAAATGGCGCAATCGGCAGGAGTCGAACCTGCGACCACTTGATTCGTAGTCAAGTACTCTATCCAGCTGAGCTACGACTGCGCATTTATGAGAGCTGAATATAAATCTCAGAGTCAATTAAGTCAACGATTTAAACCGGAGCATAAAGGGAAGATCGCTTAGTCTTGGGTCCTTTCTTTTGCCTTCTTTGATCCACCTTTTTAAGCACCAAAACTTTTGAAAATTCATAACTTACAAGTAGCGTAAGCGCCGTATAGTATACCCAAGCGAGAAAAGCGATGAGTGATCCAGCTGCCCCGTAGGCCGAGCCAATACTGGCCTTTCCTAAATAGATCCCAATGAGACTTTTTCCGGCGAGATAAAAAAAGGTACTTACGATGCCTGAAATTATGCAGGTTTTCCATTTCATCTTTTGGGAAGGAATGAATCGGTAAATGAGAGAGAAGATCGAACCAAACATAAAAAAGTTTAAGAGATAAGAAGAAGCCTTAATTAATAAACCTTCTCCTCCTGGGAAAACCGCTGCGAGCATTGAAGATAGTATAAGCGAGACGACTGAGAGAAATGCAAATCCAAAAACTAGACCAATACTAAAAATGCGATCTTTCACAAATCCCTTGAAACCGGCCTGGCGTTTTGCAATTTCATTGTCATTTATTTTATCAAGGGCCACTCGCAATTGATAAAAAATAGCTGATGCTGAAACAACTAAAACTAAAAAACCAATGATGCTTGATAAACCTGATAGCGAAGGATGTTCTTTTGTGTTTGAAACAATATTAAAAACTGCTTCGCCTGCTTGTGGGCCCACTGTTGCGGCCATGTTTTTATAGAGAGATTGTTGAACTTCAGGACCAATGAGTGAAGCGACAGATAATAGAATGAGCACAAATGGTGCTAGTGCGAGCGCCGTTGTATATGCAATAGAAGCTGATAGTAAAAAAACTTCATGACGATCAATGTCTTCAAAAAATTCATTTAAAGTTTTTTTTGCTTCTGAGGAATTGAAATTCATTTTTACCACCTACAATAAAACACTGGTTCATGTGTGTTCTGTGCAGGCCGAATGCCCAGGAATTTCAGTTCAAATTCAGTTAAATCCATTCAGATTCAATGAGCAACGAGCGAAGCCGTAGGCGCTTATTCCAAATAAGTAATTGGAGCTGAGATGATGCTGTGATTTGAAAATGGATGTTTTTAAAATGGCGGAGACGGTGAGATTCGAACTCACGGTACCCCTTGCGGGGTACGACGCCTTAGCAAGGCGCTGGATTAGACCACTCTCCCACATCTCCAACAGAGGTCACGTTTACGAAAATGGCGGAGGACATAGGATTCGAACCTACGGTACCTTGCGGTACGGCGGTTTTCAAAACCGCTGCAATAGACCACTCTGCCAATCCTCCGCATTCGTAGGAGACATATTAAGTGTTTTCGAAAAAAAAGACAAGAAAGATCATTGCAGATTTCTAATTAAAGATTCAATTTGATCTTTATCTGAGGCAACGGGGTTCAACTTTAAGTAGTCTTCGTACTTTTCCTTGGCCAACGCTCGTTGTCCAGCGGCTCGATACGCATCTCCCATTTGCTTATGAATCGTAGGATTTGTCGGATCTTCTTTTAGGGCACGATTGTAAAGCTCAATGGCCTCACTGGTATAGTTCTGATTCAAACGAATCCATCCCATAGACATGAGAGCATCAGTCGCTTTTGGGTTTAGACCAATGGCCTTTTCATATTTTGGTATCGCTTCACGATATTCTTTATTGAGTCGATGCACTTCACCTACAATAAAGTAGGCGCTATCTAAGTTAGGATTGAGCTCTAGTTCTTTTTTGGCCATTTCGCCTGCCTTTTCCATCTCACCTTTTGCCAAATAAACTTTGGCCAATTGATAGTGCACTTTTGGATAGGACTGTAAGCGATCTTTTACTTCTGTAAATTCATCAATTGCATCGTTGTATTTTTTTTCTTCGAGGTAAAATTCACCGAGATTCATTCGGACTTTTAAATTACCCGGATTTAGTTTTAATACTTCTTTGCTGTAACTAACGAATTCATCTTTTCTTCCTTCCAGTTTTGCCGCTGAAATGAGGAATTCATATAGCCTTTCTTCTTTAATAGGTAGCTCTTGAACTTTTTTGTAATAAGCTTGAAACTCCTTAATCTGACCACTCTTGTAATAAGTCATAGCAATCGTCGAAACAAGAACTGGGTCTTCACCTATCTCTGAAATGATGTCGCGAAGATATCCAATGGCGATGTCTGTACCATCTTGTTCGTATAAAATTTCAGAGTTGAGAGCGAGATAATTTACATTTTTTGGATCTAGAAAAATGGCCTTTGAAATCCATTCGCGAGCAAGCGGATATTTTCTTAAGCGTAAAAAGATTTTCGCAATTCTATACATGTCCACATCGTTTAATGGATCACGTTTTAGGGCTTCATTATACCACTTGAGGGCCATATTTGTGTTTCGTTTAGCTTCTGAGAGCTGTCCACGAAGTGAAGCATAGTCGGCACTAGAAGAGTATTTTGTTTGAGCAATCATGACCAAAGCTTTTTCAACTTCATCTAGTTTGAATGCACGTAAATATGTTTCAGCAAGAAGTT
Organism: uncultured Bacteriovorax sp.; assembly: GCA_946482295.1. The sequence goes on from CAMLRB010000002.1 coordinate 4,497, forward strand.
TTCGCAATTGATTGTTCTGTGGATTATCAGCAATCGCTTTGTTTAAAGCCACGATTGCCGAATCAAAAAGACCGCGCTCTGTATTGAGCTTAACTTGAAAGACTAAAGCTGGAATATATGTTGGAAGAGCGTCAACTGCTTCAATTGTGAATGAAAAAGCTCCATCTACGTTTTTATTTTTATATTCTGCTTCAGCTTTTTCTAAAAGTCTTATGACTTTACTTTCTAAGATTAATGTCTGAGAAAGTTTATCTCCTGAGACTTCAAGACGAGCAAGTGTCGTTCGTAAATCGTCTGACTCTTTTAAATCTAATGATTTTTTAAAATACATGGCCGCTTTAGTGTTGTCGTCTTTCAAGGCATGCAGATAACCCATGTGCTTTAAGTATTGTGCAAGAAAAAAGGGAGATTCTTCTGCTTCGATCGCATTCACTTTTTCCAAAACCGCTTGATACTCTTTAATCGCTTGCTCTTTGAGTAGAATGTCAGCCATTGATAAAAGAAGAAGTGCACTCTGCGGATAGTATTTTAAACCTTCGCTTAGAATAGTTTTTGCAAGTCCAGGTTGATCATCAATTAACTGAAAATTTGCAAGTTGCTTGTAGGCTTCAATAGGTTTCTTAGGAATCTTATTGAGAGCATCGAAGACTTTTCTTGCTTCGACCAATTCACCAGCATTAATCAAAAGTCGGAGATAATAAGCGAGCATTTTTGGAGATGGCTTTCCACCAGCACGAAGATAGTTCTTAATCGTGTTAATGCCTGTTTGATATTTTTGAATGCTGTCAAAGAACACTGCTGTTCCCGTCACTGTTGCAGGATCAGACAACATTTTACTTTCTGAAATTTGAATATATTTATAGAGCGTATTGGCCGCAGCACTTTTATCTTTTGTATCATCAAGTAATTCTGCATAAGCTTGAATGATTTCACCCATAGCTTCATTGTTAGCAAATTTAGCTTGCAAAGAATTTAAATAAAAGCCAGTTGAAAGCGCGCGCTTCATGTATGTATTCTGTCCATAAAGTGTGCGAGCATCTGCCAGGAATTTATTTGCTTCGGGAATATTCTCAACACCTGCAATTGGAAACTTTACATCAACATAAAGAAGTTCTTTTTTCTTTGGAGCATCATCAGGAGTCATGAGTACGTAGATCAGCGCCATAAAAGCAATGGCCACGATGACTGACATACCTTTCTTTTTTTTCTTAACAACGACTTCGCCATTACTTTCTTCGACAACTTCGATATCAACGTCTTCTTCGTTTTCTTCCGCTTCGGCTTGAGCGGCTTGGCGAAGAAGCTCTTCTTGCATTTCTTTTTGTTTTTTCTTTTCAAGCGTCTCTTCAATACGTGCTTGTTTATCGAACTCAACTTCTGAGACACTTAATTGAGCATTGATTGTTGGGAGTAGCGATTTTAAATTAATAAACTCCGTATTCTCACTTACTAGTTCTTCGCGAGTAGGAGCAGGAACTTCTATTTTTTTCTCAACTACCTTTTTAACTTGTTCGGGTTCTTTGGGCTTTTCTGGCAGAGGAACTACTACCGTTTTTTCCATCTCAACTGGTGCAGATGGCTTTTTTCTTAGGACAACAGTCTTCTCAATTTCATTACTTGAAACATAGTCAGGATTTTCATCTTTAAATCTTTTTTCAAGTTCATCGTAGTTAACATCAATGTTGACGTTTTTCCCAAATTTAAACTCATTAAAAGTTTTAATTCCTGAGTGTGTACCTTCCAGATGTTTTTGAGTTACACCTGTTTTTGAATTATCTTTGTAAGATTCTTGTTTGGAGTGCGTGACTGTAGGATCTTTAAGATTCTTTTTGTCCAAGACATCAATGAGCTGCTTGAGCGCGGGGAAGGATTGAAGCGATCGCCAATCACCAATTGGAAATTGTTGGCAAGGTTCATTTCCCGCAATGTGTCCCTTGAGAAATAGTTCCCCGATTTCTTCGCTTGAAAAAGGTCCAACGACCCGCTCATTCTGAAGTCGGATCCTGTACTTTAAACTCATTAAGTCCTGTGTCTACTACTTCAATCCCAAGAAGAGTGATGGAGCAATTCCAATCGAGAAGATAGACACTAAAATGATAACATGAACTAATGATTCGCTAAAACGGGTTTTTAACTGGGGAACCTTTACCGAGGCGTCGTCTTCACTGAAAAGGTCGCTGACGAAACGGATATAGTAAGCAAAACCGATGATTGAACTGATGAAGATTGAAACAGCTTCAATCGTAAAGCCTTCACGGAAATAATTCGTGAAGAGCATATACTTCATTGAGAAACCTGAAGTCAGTGGGATTCCGGCTAAACTGAGAACGAAAATAACCAACATCGCTGATAAAGCTTTATTACGATAGAATCCACCTTTGAGAATGTTTCTTCCGTCTTTATTTTTATTTAACTCAGCAAATTGGTTCAGTATTAATACAATTCCTGTTGCCGTCATTGAGTAGAGAACGAGGTAGCTGATAAGTTGAATCTCGTAAGCTTCATCTGGATTCAAACAAATCATCATGAGCATATAACCAGTATGAGCTACTGAAGAATAAGCGATGATTCTTTTGAACTGACCTTGTACGAGGGCCATGATGTTTCCGTAGAAAGCAGACATAACCGCGATCACCTGAACAACTCTAATAAGAATGTCTTGGAACTGTGGATCTGACTCAAGAAGAAGGGCCTGAATCATCACGATAAATTTGAAACCAATAACAATTTTTGAGATGAAGAAGTTAGTCGCTAAGTTCCCACGAGTCACGTTTGAATAAACATCTGCAATCCAAGCGTGGAAAGGGAAAGCACCAAGTTTAAAACAAGCTGTCAGGATGAAAATTCCTAAACTCACAGCATAGAGTTCCTGGTTAACAACTTTTACACCAACGAGCGAAACACTGTTTGTAGCTCCCAGGTAAAAAGCTACTCCTAAAAGGAAGATAACTGTAATGACCGAACCTTGGATAAGATATTTAATGGCCGCTTCACGAGAGTTTTCTAAACCTGAAGTCGCAACCAGAGCGTAACCAACAAGTGCGATTGTTTCCATCGCTACATAAAACGTCATAAGTTCATTCGCGCCAAGAAGGAAAACCCCTCCTAAGAACATGAAACTCATAAGAACAGTGTTACGAACTTTAACTAAACTTTCATAACCGTTGATCAAAATCATAAGAATGTTGAGGATTGATACAACTTTTAGAAGGAGGATTTTATTTCCTTCTAAACTAAACGATTCACTCAAGGTGAAGCTGTCACTTCCAAACAACATGTAGAGAAAAACGAAGCTAGCAATTAAGCTGGCACCAAAGGAAATATATTTTCCGTTGTTTTTCACATTCAAAGTTAAAAGCGCGATTGCGTTTAAGCCTAAAAAGATGAGTATGTTTTGAACAAAAGTTAAATTTTCCATTTTATAAACCTGAGTTAGTAAAGAAAGTCACAGTTCCATCGTAAAGAGATGTTACTAGTTTTGGGTATAGACCTAAAACAATCGTTAAAATTGAAAGAACAATCATTGGCGTGGCTTCTAACAATGATAAGTCTTTCAGTGATTTGTTTTCTTCATGCTTAAGTTCACCCAATGCTGTCAGGTGATACATTTTTAAAAGATAAATAGGTGAGAGAATAATCCCTGTTGCAGCGAGTACAGCGACAGCTTTATTCACTTGGTAAGTTCCAAGGATGATCATGAATTCACCAACGAATCCACAAGTCATTGGAACGGCCATTGATCCTGCCGTGATGATGAAGAAGAGAATTGCAAATCTAGGCATAACTGCTGCTAGTCCACCAAACTGCTCTAACTTTTTTGTATGTCTACGAGTGTAAAGGTAATGAACACCAATGAAGAGTCCCGGTGTTGAAATACCGTGAGCGATCATTTGAAAGATGGCCCCTTTAACCGCAAAAGAGTTCTGCGAGAAGATCCCCATGATGATGTAACCCATGTGAGAGATAGAAGAGAAAGCTACGAGCTTTTTAATATCTTTTTGTACCCATGCAGTGAGAGCGCCGTAAATGACCCCGACTGCTCCTAAATAAAGAACAATGTCTCGGTTGGCATCAACAGCTTCTGGATAAACAGGAATAACAAATCTAAGGAAACCGTAAACACCAAGCTTTAATAGAATACCAGCGAGGATGATCGAACCAGCTGTTGGTGCTTCAACGTGAGCATCTGGTAACCACGAATGAAATGGGAAAACCGGAACTTTTAAGAAGAAGGCAATTGCAAACGACCAGAAGACTAATGATTGTGGTGAGAAAAATCCATCATAGTGAAGGTTTAATGAACGAATAACGTCATAATTAAGGTCATATGATCCGTTAAACTTATAAGCAAGAGCAGACATATAACACATTGAAGCCAGCATGAGGATTGATCCTGCTGCAGTCATCATGAAGAATTTGAAACTTGCGTATCTTCTGTTTTCTCCCCCGAAAATTCCTACAAGGATGAAAAGTGGGATAAGCATAACTTCCCAGAAGATGTAGAAACCATAAAGCGAAGTTGCAAGAAGAGATCCGTTAACTGCCCACGTAAGTGTGAAGATAAGGAAATAATAAAGTCTTAGTTTGTCTGTTTTGATATCCCAAGTGGCGACAACAACAACCAAAAGAAGAAACGCATTTAAAATAAGAAGAAGACCACTTAATCCATCGATGGCGAAAGTGTACGTCATGTTGAAAAAGAGAGGCATTTCAAACTTAAAGAGAGTTGTAAGTGTGCCTGTATCAGGCATTTCAGTGAAAAGAACACCTGCATACCAAAGAGTGGCAAGTGAACCAATAAGGGCATACAACTTTACGGACTTCTCATTACGATTTGAGGCAAACATGAAACCGATGGCCCAAAGTAGAGGAATGAGAAATTTAACTAAAAACAGCTGATCCATTTTATATCCAACGTTTATCTAAAAATAAATGCATTAAAAATTGCAGTGATTACGATTGTTAAACCAATAACAATATAGAGAATTCCCATTTCTAGTTTTTCTGGTTTGTTTTCTTCCAAGAACGTTCCACCATCAACTGAAATTTTAGAAACAACTTTTACCACTCCGTTGATCACATGTGTTTCAACGATATCAACTAAGAAGTGGCCAATAGAATAAAGAGGTTTAATGATCGCAAGTTCGTAAAGCTCATCAACTTTGAATTTCTCATGGCTGATTGTCCAAAGTGATTTGAACTTGTCTTTAAGCGAGTCACGCATTTTGCGGTGATCATTTTTAACATAGATGTAGTAAGCAAGTCCCATTGAAGAAAGAATGAGGACAGTTGTTACAACCATCATCACGATTTCTGTTTCAACACTTAAGTGCGTGTGGCCTGTAGTTTTAGCAACAAACCTCTCAAGGAAGTTTTGGAACAATCTTGAGTTATCATGGCTCATTAAGTGAGGAAGACCAACATATCCTGCTCCAAAGCTGAAAAGCGCAAGTAGGATAAGTGGAATAGTCATTACAGATGGTGACTCATGAATTTCATGGTGACCGTGATCGTCGTGAGCATTGTGTTTTTTAGCGTGGTGCTTGTCTTCTTTATGTGGTGCTGGCTCAACGATAAACACGAGAACGAGCATTCTCATCATATAGAAAGCTGTTAGAAGTGCCGTGATTAAACCAACAGTATAAAGAGCATATCCGTTTCCTGGGTTAGTTAGGGCCATCACGAGGATTTCATCTTTAGAGAAGAATCCCGAAAAACCTGGGATACCAGCAATAGCGAGTAATCCAACTGTGCACGTCCAGAAAGTGACTGGCATTTTCTTTTTCAGGCCACCCATTTTAAAGATGTTCTGCTCATGGTGACATCCGTAAATAACAGAAGCCGCACATAAGAAAAGAAGAGCTTTAAAGAATGCGTGAGTGAAAACGTGGAAAAGACCAGTAGAGAATGCCCCAACACCACAAGCAAGGATCATATATCCAAGCTGTGAAACAGTTGAGTAAGCGAGAATTTTTTTAATATCAGTTTGAGTAATTGCGATGAGTGCCGCAAGAAGAGCAGTAAGCGCTCCCATCCAGGCAATCACATCAAGAACAACTGAGAAATGAACAATTACATTTGAAACACGGCAAAGAAGGAGGATACCCGCTGTTACCATCGTCGCCGCGTGCATGAGGGCCGATACTGGAGTTGGACCCATCATCGCATCTGGAAGCCAAACGAAAAGTGGGATCTGAGCAGACTTACCAGCAGCACCTAGAACAAGAAGTAAACTTGAAGCTATTAACAATTCTTTGTTTTGTGCAATAAGAGTTAAGTCAGGATTTTGAAGATCGCGGAATGAAATCGTGTTGAATACAAGAGCAAAACCGATCATCCCGAGAACGAGACCAAAGTCACCCACGCGGTTAGCGATGAATGCTTTTTTACCTGCGTTTCCGTTTTTAGTGTGTTCGTACCAGAAACCAATTAGTAGATAAGATGAAAGACCTACACCTTCCCATCCCATGAAAAGAACTAGGAAGTTTTCACCATGAACAAGAAGAAGCATTGAGAAAGCAAAGAGCGCAAAAAACGCAAAGAACTTTCCAACTTTCTTTTCATGATCCATATATCCGATTGAGAAGAACGCAATCGCACTACCGATCCCTGTAACCATTGTACTTAGAACAACAGACATTTCATCCATGATGAAGTGAATGTCGAACTTGATGTTTCCATAACTCATCCACTCCCAAAGACGAACACTAACCGGACCATTTTTGATCACGTGAAGCGAAGTCATAATGACGAGGATAAAAGAAATGAAAAGTCCTAAGAAAGTAATAAGTCCCGCTTGAACGTTATTTAATTTATTTCTGATCAAGAGTGAGTTGAGCAAAAAAGCAAACAGCGGGAAAAAAGGAATGAGCGCCAGGTAATTTTCGTACATATTTTACTCGGTGATGATTTTAATGTCGTCGGTGTAAATTGTTTGTTTCTTTCTATAAAGAGAAATGATTAAGCTCAATCCAATCGCAACTTCACATGCTGAAACAATCATCATGAAGAAAACGAGAAGTTGTGAATCAATCAATCCTGTTGAGCGTGAGAAAAGAATCACAAGAATCCCAACTCCACCCATCATAAGTTCTAAACAGAGAAGAATTGAGATCAGATCTTTCTTAAAGATTGTTCCCAAAAGACCCAGACAAAATAAAAAAGCAGCAAGATAGTAGTAAATACTAGTCATGACGTTCTCCTGTTTTTTCTTCTAATTCACCTTTTTCTTGAGAGGTGATTACAATACACGCAACGAGCGCACCGAGAAGAAGAACAGTTGCAAGCTCAAAAGGAAGGTAATAAACATCAAAGAGTTTAGAGAAGAGAACATTCATCGAGTTATCAGTAATGTTAACTGTCGTGAGTTGTTCAATGTTGCTGTTAAAGATAAGGGCCAATACGCCAAGAATTACAAGAATAGTGAAGGCCGATAGAACAAGTTTCACTTTTCCTTTTTCACGGTTGTCATGGAATTGCTCAAGATTGATAAGCATCATAACAAAAACGAAAAGAATGGCGATAGCACCAGCGTTCACCAGAACTTGAATTGCCGAAAGAAAGACTGTTCCCATCTGGAAGTAGATCATTCCGATCGACACGAGTGTCATCAAAAGTGCAAAGGCAGCAACTACTGTCTTTTTTGAGAACACAACCATAAGAGCAAAGACCACCGTAATGATGGTTAAAAAGATATCAGCCAACATAACTATTGATTCCTGTAGTAAACGAAGAGAACTGTTGCGATGAGATTTACAATTCCCAACGGTAATAAGCGCTCCCATCCAAGGTTCATTAATTGGTCATAACGGAAACGTGGGAAAGTCCAACGTACCCAAACAAAGAACCAGATCATCATAGCAATTTTGATTACCAATGATCCGACTTGTAGAAGAGGTAAAAATGCTGGCGAGTTTTCAGCAATTAAATCTAATCCCGGAAGAAGTGAGTATCCACCGAAGAAGAGAATGATGAAAAGAGCTGAAAGAGCAATCATGTGGATGTATTCCGCCATGAAGAAAAGAGCAAACTTCATCGAAGAGTATTCTAAGTGGTAACCAGCAACGATTTCTGATTCACCTTCAGCAAGGTCGAATGGAAGGCGGTTTGATTCAGCAAAGATACCAACGAGGAAAAGCATTGCAGCTACTGGTTGAACGAAAAATCCCCACTTAGGAAGAAAGCCAAACCAGTATCCTGTCTGGTGATTAACCATTGCATGGATATCATTTGTTCCATAGACGAAAATCATCGCAACAACAGCAGTTGATAGAGAAAGTTCGTAAGAAATCATCTGAGCACAAGCGCGAAGAGCACCAAGCATTGAGTACTTATTATTTGAAGCCCATCCTGCGAGTAGAATTCCGTATGACCCAAGAGCAGAGACAGCAAACGCAAAAAAGATTCCCATATCAGTACGAAAAACTTCTGGATAAACCGTGCGGCCCATAACTTCAAATGGTCCTGAGATAGGAATACAAGCAAGTGGTAAAATCGCAACAACAAGTGCAATCATTGGAGCCGCTGTATAAAAGAACGGACGAACGTGTGCTGGGTGCACTTCTTCTTTGAACATGAACTTTGCTACGTCGGCAAGTGGTTGCAATAATCCGAATGGACCTACTCTGTTTGGGCCAAGACGTTTTTGAATAAAGGCCGCGCCTCTACGCTCAACGTGAATAATGATCGGCAGAGTTCCAAGAGGGAGAGCTAGAATAACGACAGTTTTAACAAGGATTTCTAGAATAGATTCGAACATTTTATTCTTCCCATTTTAATGCTTTTGAAGTGATGACAAAAATATAGCCAACAATCAAAACCACCATAAAGAATACGAAACCAGCTACCATGAATCCGGAGTTGGTTGAGTTGTTATAATTTAAGGCCCATGGAAGCAAGAAAACGATTTCCACATCAAAGAGAAGGAAGAGAATCGCTGTTAAATAGAACTTAATATCGTATTGTCTAGTTGCAGATCCAACCGGATTTACCCCAGACTCATAGATGTCATTCTTTCTAATGAGTTTTCTTTTTTGACCTAAAAAAGTCGAAATTCCCAAAAGCACAGCTCCGAGAGCTGTCGCAATGATGAGAAAAATAATAAATGATAAAAATTCCATTCTTTCCTCTTATGGCCGGCTTAATGAATAAACAGCTTAGCGCCGCCAGCAACTGACATGATCGTATCCCAGAAGATTCCGAGGATGAAAACCGGTGCAGTCATTGAAACGATAACGAGTTGATTGATAAAACCAAAACCTTCGATTTCTTCTGAAGTGTCAGCTTGTTTTAAAGTCATCAGTCTGATGATTTTTAAATAGTAGTAAGCAGATACAACAGAATTCAGAACAAGAACGATAGCGAGTGAGTAGAATTTTGCACTCACCAGAGCTGTGAGAATGTTGTACTTAGCAACGAATCCAGCTAAAGGCGGAAGACCCGTTAAAGAGAACATTACAACAGACATCATCACGGCCATTAAAGGGTAACGGTAAGCAAGCCCAGTAAAACGATCGAAGTTATCGTTGCCATACTTATCTTGAACGATACTTGTAATGTAGAAAGCAACAAGAGTCATGAAAAGGTAAGTGATCATGTAAAACACAACCGACTTCAATCCGATTTCATTGATCATCACCATACCGGCCATCATGATCCCAGCATGCGAAATCGATGAATAAGCGAGCATTCTTTTTACTGATTTTTGTCCGATAGCTGTAACGTTACCAACTGTCATTGTAAGAGCGGCAACTACCATCAGTAGACCAATCCATCCCACGCGAAGTGGAGAAGCAACTGTGAAGAAAATTGTCGTCACTCTTAAAAGAGCAGCAATACCTGCAATCTTAGGAACAACAGCAAAGAAAGTTGTTACTGGTGTTGGTGAACCTTCGTAAACATCTGGTGCCCACATGTGGAAAGGAACACAAGCAATCTTGTATCCGATACCAACAAAAAATAGAGCGAACGATGGAAGAAGAACGTACATTTGTTGTGTCGTTAATGTTCCAAGAAGAGCAGACATCCCTGTGAATTGAATTGTTCCAAGTACACCAAAAATATGGCTCATCCCAAAAAGCATGAAACCTGAAGAGATCCCGCCGTAAAGAGCATATTTAAGACCTGCTTCACTTGAACGTTCATCGTTCTTTTTAAACGATGCCATTACGTATGAAAGAATAGAAAGTGTCTCGATTCCGATGAACAACATAAGCATGTTGTTTGCTGAAGCGAGAAGAAATCCACCAATCAAGATACCAACCGACATGATAGCGAATTCTGTTTTTAGCGTTTCATAAACATCTCTTGAAAAACGACTTAGGTAAATCGCTGCAAGAGTTCCGAGGACCATCAACATCTTTAGAAGTGTGCTGAAGTGGTCAACGATGTATGAACTGCTAAAGATAGCAATTGGCTTTTGTCCCATGTTTACTAATAAAGAAGCGAATGTTGCTACTAATCCGATCAGCGATGTGATGAAGATATAACGACGGTTTTTCTCGTCTTCCTTATAAGTCGTTTCAAGGATGATTAATCCGACCATCAATACGACCAGAATAATCTCTGGAACGAAGCGACCGATATTTGCTAAATAATTTAAGTGCATCTTAAAATCCTAAAACCAAATTAGAAAGTTGCTAGTAGTGATACCAGTTGTCCAACTGAAGCTTTCATAATGTTGAGTAACGGCGAAGGCCAGATACCGAACACAATTACGGCAACACATAGTGGAGCCATGTAGAACACTTCAAGTTTTGTCATATCGTCGTATTCTTTAACTTCTGGATTCACGTCTCCAAAGAACATTCTCTTGAACATCCATAGAAGGTAAGCGGCACCAATAAGAAGACCGAAAAGTGCAAGAACAGTGATCGTTGTGAAACGCTCATAGATACCAAGGAAGATAAGTGCTTCAGAAATAAATCCTGAAAGACCTGGTAGACCCATTGAAGCGAACATACCGATGATAAAGATGATCGAATAAACTGGAAGTTGAGTATAAAGACCGCCGTATCCACGTGATCCATCTGGTTTAACAATCCATCTGTGGTGAGATCTTTCGTAAATAATACCGATCATGAAGAACATCATAGCTGTCGATGTTCCGTGGTTGAACATTTGAAGAACCGCTCCGTTCATCCCTTGAACTGTCATTGCTGCAAGTCCAAGCATAACGAATCCCATGTGCGATACAGATGAGTAAGCGATAAGTTTCTTAACGTCTGTTTGCGCCATTGCACAAAGAGCACCATAGATAACGTTGATCAGACCAAGCCATGCGATCGCTGTTGAGAAATATTTTGCTGATTCTGGGAAGATTGGGAACGCGATTCTTAAGAATCCGTAAGTACCCATCTTAAGTAGAACACCAGCGAGGATAACTGAAATAGCTGTTGGGGCTTGAACGTGGGCGTGCGGTAACCATGTGTGGAAAGGGAACACTGGAACTTTTACAGCAAATCCGATGAACATAAACACGAAGAAAAGTTTTGAGAAAGAAACTGTGTATCCAAAAAGAGTAACAGTTAAGTTCGCAAATTTTCCGCCTGAAAGAGCAAGGATGCTGAATGAATCAACTGATTGGTTAGTTGCGAAGTAAAGAGCAACGATACCAACAAGCATTAAGATTGATCCGAAGAAAGTATAAAGGAAGAATTTAACAGCTGCGTATTCTCTGTTTTCTCCACCCCATACACCGATTAGGAAGAACATTGGAATAAGCATAACTTCCCAGTAAACGTAGAAAAGGAAGAAGTCTAATGCGAAGAATACACCAAATACTGTACTTTGCAGAAGAAGGAGTAGAGCAAAGTAAGCTTTGATTGATTTCTTGATCTGAGTCCATGAACTCAAAATACAAAGCATGAAAAGTAGGCCCGTTAGAAGAACCATCGGTAATGTAATACCGTCAACTCCTAGGGAGTAAAAGATATTGAATTGTGAAATCCAAGGTACTTTTACGTTAAATGCTGTTTGCATTCCCGCCTGTGTTGTATCGAACTTTTTGTAGAGAACCAACGTCAAAGCGAATGTGATAATAGTGTTAATCAACGCCCATGTTTTGATCACTTTGGTTTTATCTTTTGGAAGAATTAAAACCCCGATCATTCCAATAATAGGCATCCACAAAATCCAACTTAACAAATCTAAACCGGCCACCGGTAAACCCCTTCTAAAAGTTACTATTTAAAACTAAAAGTTTAATGTCCAAACATAAGAGCCAAGAATCACAATCAACACAACGAAATAAAGTTGAATGCGACCTGACTGGATAGTTCTTAGAACAACGTTCATTAATCGAACGCTAGCTCCAGTTCCATCAACCATTCCACTGTCGATAATGTTGTTATCGAACCAACGAGAAACGGCGTAAGCATATCTATTTACTGTTGCCCAACCATCAACCAAATAGCGGTCGTGTACTTCCATGTCGAATCTTGCGAGTAGGTTGTTGAATGGGAGAAGACCTTTTTGAATGATCTTTCCAACATAAAGTTCATCGAAATAATATTTATTCTTAAGAGCTGTTCTCCAACCAGAGAAAGTGTTCGCCCACCATTCTGGATTCCAAGTCTTTTTCACGTACATTTGGAACGCGATAAAAATCCCTGAAAGAGCGATGATGATTGAAAGTACGGCACCAATTTTATGTGTTTGGTGAACGTGGTGTGCTTCTTCTTCATTCATGCCATGGTTAGCATCGTAGTGAGCAGGAGCAAATCCATCTTTATCTCTCGTATCTACTGAACCCAAATCTTCTCTCTTATATTGAGAGAATTGAGCCAGGTGATCTGCTTTTGGTTTTTCAATTAAAGTTGAGAACCACTCATATTTTGAACCGAAAAGATTCACTTCGCCTTGGCCAGTGAAAGATCCAGAGTAGAATAGACCAAGTGTGAAAACAGAAAGGATAAGAAGTGGAATGTTAGCATTCCAGCTAATGTGTTCGTCATGAGCGTGATCGTAAATGTGGTGATCACGTGGCTCGCCAGTAAATGTTAAGAACAACATTCTGAACATGTAGAACGCTGTTAGAAGTGCACCACCGAAACCAAGAAGTGCAACTGGGATATAAACAGGATTGTGAAGAGCTTGAACAAGTGCATCTCCTAAGATTCTGTCTTTTGAAACAAATCCTGAGAAGAACGGAACACCTGCGATCGCAAAACAACATAACAACATTGCAAAGAATGTGTATGGCATTTTCTTTCTTAATCCACCCATTGATGGCATTTCATTTGTATGAACTGTGTGGATAACTGCACCAGCTGAAAGGAAGAGACATGCTTTAAAAACAGCGTGAGTAATTAAGTGCATGAATGAAGCATTATATGAACCAACACCAATTCCGATTACCATGTATCCAAGTTGAGAAATTGTTGAGTAAGCAAGAACCGCTTTAATATCTGTTTGAATAAGAGCGATTGTAGCAGCACCGAAAGCTGTAATAGCTCCGATGTAAGCAATGAAAGTTGTTAAGTGACCAGCTTCCATTAAAGGATACATTCTTAGTGAAAGATAAACTCCGGCCGCAACCATTGTTGCCGCGTGGATCAACGCTGAACATGGAGTTGGTCCCCACATCGCATCTGGCAACCAGACTTGTAAAGGAACTTGAGCTGATTTACCCATTGTACCCATGAAGATTGAAAAACCTGCAAAAGTCGCAAGAGGAATGCCAAGAACCATAAGTCCGTTTAGTTTTCCTGCGCCAAGAGCTGCGTAAATATCAACAAATGATGTACTTCCTACAACTACCCAAAGAGCAAGAATTCCAAGAAGGAAGAAAACATCTCCCACTCTTGTTGTCATGAAAGCTTTCATTGAAGCATTTCCTGCGCCTTCTTTCTCGTAGTAGAAGCCAATAAGTGAGTATGAACAGAATCCCATCAACTCCCAGAAAATGAATACTGAAAGAAGGTTGTCTGAAAGAACTAGTCCAAGCATTGCAGAAGTAAAGAGTGACATATAAACGAAGAAACGGCCGAAGCGAGGATCATCGTGCATGTACCAAGTTGAGAAAACGTGGATCAATGTTGCAACACCTGTAACCATGAGAAGCATAGTGGCTGTCATGTTATCGATGTAGATACCCATGTTTACTTTAAAGAGATGTTCACCGGCACTTAGATCAAACCAGTTGAATACTTTGTGAATGTGGTAGTTCACTGAATAAACACCCATAAAATCCATGAAGATTTTAGCGGCGAAAAGGAATGAACCAAAAATTGCCAAAGTACTGAGAGCAACTGCGATGTTCGTAAAACGCTTAACGATGAAAGTGTTAATCACGAAAGCGAAAAAAGGCAGTAGTACGATAGGGGCAATAGTCGAAATTGTGTAATCCATAGTCTCTATATCCTTATCAAAACCTAATTTTGTAGCGTTGAAGCATCGTCAATGTGAATACTTTCTCTTAACTGGAAGAATCTGATGACGATGGCGAGTCCTACAGCTGCTTCAGTTGCAGCGATGACAATAATGAAAAGACTCATTATATGTCCGTCGAGATTGTTATTTACGAACTTAGTGTAGGCCACGAAGTTAAGTGCTGAAGCATTAAGGATAAGTTCAATACCTAAAAGGATAGCGATGATGTTTTTTCTCGCTACCATTACGGCTACACCGCAAAGGAAAAGAGCGAATGAGATCCCTAAATATGTATATAAACTAATCATGGATTTCTTTCCTTGGACGCGAAATGATGGCTGCACCAATCAGCGCTCCTAATAAAAGTACTGAAGAAATTTCGAAAGCAAGAATGTGATCTGTAGCGAGGATAGTTCCTAATCTTTCAACTGTTGGCTCGTTTGCCACTAGTGGAAGTTTTTGAACTTTAACTGCGCTTAGGATGATTTTTGCCAGAATAAGAGCTGTAACAACAGCTGCAAAACCAGCGATGGCAAAGGTTTTCTTGTTACCCATTGATGGGATTTTTTCTAATCCGTAACGATTGATTTTGTTGCTTGTTCCACCTGTTAACATGATGGCAAACAACATAAGGATAACGACACCACCGGCGTACACAACAAGTTGAGTAGCTGCCAGGAAGTCAGCACCGATACATGCGTAAAGTCCAGCAACTCCAAAAAGAGAAGCGAGAAGATACACACAGGCGTGCATTAAGTTTTTGCTATAAACAACGGCAAAAGCTCCACCAAGAGTTAAAACCGCAGATAATAAAAAGAGTGTATTGGTAAACACTTTTAGACCCCTTCCTTATTAGTGTCCGCCACCAGCTGAGCCGGCCGCGTGGAAAATTAAATTAAATAGAGATTGATTGTTGAAAGCGTACATCCACACTGCAATTCCAATGAGGTTGAAAAGAGCGATTGGAGTTAAATATTTCCAACAAAGAGTCATAAGTTGGTCAACGCGAAGACGTGGAAGCGTCCAACGAACCCAAATAACAACATAATAAAGGATAAGAGTTTTAGTTAAGAAAGATCCAAGCTCTAAAAGTTGTCCGATATTTTGAGCAAGCATGCCATCTAAACCAAGCTCGATTAAGAATTTTCCTGAACCTAAATCAAAAGGAACTTTATATCCACCAAGGAAAAGGGCAACGGCTACAGCACATACAACGAAAACTTCAATGTATTCAGCAAGAGCGAAGAAACCGAATTTCATACCTGAATATTCTGTATGGTAACCAGAAACAAGTTCTGATTCCGCTTCTGGTAAGTCAAATGGTGCACGGTTAGTTTCTGCAAGAGCAGAAATGAAGTAAACAAAGAATCCAATGAACGCGAATGGATTGTGGAAAATGTACCATTCGTGAGGAGCTCCACCTTGACCGCTGATAAGTGTCTTCATTGAAAGACCACCAGCTAGTAAAACGATAGAAATAATCGTGATTGTTGCTGGAATTTCGTAAGAGATAATTTGCGAAGCTCCACGCATACCACCGAGCATAGACCACTTTGAGTTTGAAGCATATCCACCAAGGAAAACTCCAACACCAACAAGAGAAGCCATACCAACGAGGTAAAAGATACCAACGTTAAGATCTGAAAGCATGAATCCACTTGAGTAAGGGACTACTGCAAGAGTAGCGAAAACCCCAACTAAACAGATAACAGGTGCGAGATTAAAAACTAATTTATCCGCACCACTTGTGATGATGTCTTCTTTAAGAATCATCTTCACACCGTCAGCAAGGAATTGAAGAAGACCAAAAGGACCTACGCGGTTTGGACCAATACGGGCTTGAAGGTCGGCAGAAATTTTTCTTTCAGCGTATGTTCCTAAACCACCGATTGTTGCCATAGCTCCAACAATGATAAGGGCCACAACAGCGAAGATGAAAAAAGCTAGGAGAGATGAAGCATCGAAACCTAAAACTTTTGAAAGCCAAGCTGAAACATTGGCGAATTCATTTGATTGAGCAAAATATGATACGACTGTCGAATTCATCACTATTCCTTTTTGCCAATGTTAGTGTGAGAAGTATGAAAGCTTTTAACCCAATCAAGGTCACCTTTCTTCCAGCAGTATGCTAGACCTGCCACGAGTACTAAAACGAAAGCAAGTATCGACATAAGTAGAGTTCCACCCATACCGATTTCATTAAATCTTTTGTAAACAGCAGCTACTGGAAACATAAGCGCACTTTCAACATCGAAAATAATGAAGATAAGAGCGACTACGTAAAAGCGAACGTTGAAGTTTGCCCACGCCGTCCCGATAGGTTCCTCACCACACTCATAAGCTGTTTCTTTTAGCTTGTTAGGATTCTGAGGACGAATAAAACTTCCCAAAAGTAATGAACCACCGGCCACAAGAAGGGCCAGAACGATCAAAATAACAATGGGCATGTAGACGTCTAGATTAAATGTCGACATCTTGATCTCCGAGATAAAAAATCCAATTTTTTAGTTTTCTTAGATTACACGAAAATATAATATCTTGGAAATAGTTTGTTTCGCTTCTGGCACACAATCATGACACACTTCAATTCACTGCTCCAAAAAATTTTGAACTGGGATGAAAGTGTTTCTTCTCCGCTTTATTTGTATGGTGCCAACACCCAACAATGGTCATTTATTCTCAACTCGTTTTTGAACGAAAATTCTAAACAGTTTTTGAAAAAATCACAGGTCATCGTGGCCTCAAGTAATGATGAAGCAGAAGAATTTCATGCTTCGCTGCAACTAACTCGCGGCAATGCCTCTTTAGACATTCTTTTTTATCCAGGTCTTGAAGCATCGCCATATTCTGGCGTTATCTCATCTGAGAAATGTTTTTATGAACGGCTTGAAGTTTTGAGCAAGCTCAATCGACTTGACTCGTTAACAACAAAATTTGTTCTGGTTACATCTTTCGAGGCCCTTTCATTAAAGGCCCCACCAAAAAAGTTTTTCAATGAATTTAGTTTTGACTTAAAAGTTGAAGACATAATCTCTCCAACTGATCTTGCAAAAAAGTTAGTGAACATCGGCTATTCATCTGTCACTTCAGTTGAAGAGCCAGGAACTTTTATTCAAAAAGGTCAGATCTTCGATCTCTATCCTGTTGGTTCAGATCCGGTGCGTTTATCATATTTTGATGATCTCATCGAAAGTATTCATGCGATCGATCTCGATACTCAAAAAACAATCCGTGAGAAAGCATTGAATGCCGTTTGTGTAGCCCCAGCTGCACGCATACTTGCTCAGCACGATTTTCCAGTCACTCTTAGAGAAAATCTTCCTTCATTTGGACCTTCGCTAAAAAATAAATTCGAAGTAAGAAAAGCCGTCCTCACACGCTTAAGTGACGGACAATTGTTTGAAAATTATCCTGCTTACTTTCCACTCTTTTTCAAAGACAGTGTTTCTGTCACGAGCTATTTCGACTTGGACCACACCCAGTTTCTCTTTTTAGGCGCAAGCGAAACACAAAGAGCTCATCTCGACATGGTTGAAACCTTTCGAGTTGAATATGAACAAGCAGAAGAAAATCCCAACAGTGAAGTTATTCTTCCCGGGCCTTCTAAGATTTATGACTTCTCATTTGTTTCAGAAATGGGAGAGCGTAAAAACATTTTGATTGATCAGCTAAATTTGAATATGAGTTTTGGTGACGTCTCAGATGAAATTGATCTTCATTTGATTAGCACCAAAACTTTTCTCAATCAAAACATTAATCCTGCCTTACCTAAACCAGACTACATCGTTGCCGCACTTCAGTTTTTAAAGAAACATTTCCAGTTTAAAGGAAAAATATATTTTTCTTCTTATAGTGATGCTTCAAAAAACGAAATTCAGCATTTAATTGATCTTCAGAATTATCCAGAAGATCTTAAGCGCAGAATAGAATTCTTAAACTTCCGAGTGAACGAGGGCTTTTACTACGAAGGTGAAAACTTTCTCATTATCACTGATGGGGATTTGTTTGCCGCCAAAAAGACTAAAACTCAAAAATATAAAAAAGTTGATCTCGATTTATTCGCTGAACAGTTAGCAACGCTGAAAGCTGGTGATTTTGTTATTCATAGCGAATATGGAGTAGGTGAGTATCTAGGACTTGAAGCACTAGATATTGGCGGAGACAAGAGTGATTTTCTTGTCTTGAAATATGCTGACAATGATAAGATTTATGTACCCGTCTATAAATTAAACCTCATTCAAAAACATGCCGACTCCGCTGCTTCTTTAAAAACAGACAGTCTACGCACAAATAAATTTGCGCTCATCAAGGCCCGAGCGAGAAATTCTGCAAAAACACTCGCATTCGATTTGCTTAAACTTCAAGCAGAACGGCAGTCATCAGTAGCATTTGCTTTTTCACCACCCGATCACCTCTATCGCGAATTTGAACTCGCATTTCCTTTTGAAGAAACTCCCGACCAGGCACGCGCCATTGAAGAAGTTCTTGAGTGCATGCAAAAACCTGTTCCGATGGATTATCTGGTTTGTGGTGACGTAGGTTTTGGGAAAACAGAAGTGGCCATGAGAGCTGCATTCAAAGCTGTTGAAGATAAGAAGCAGGTTGCTGTTCTTGTCCCTACAACTATTCTCGCCCTTCAACATTACAATTCTTTTGCAAAGAGATTTAAAGATTTCCCCGTTCGCATTGAATTCATCTCAAGATTCAAATCAGCTAAGGAATCTAAAGAAATTTTAGAAAAAGTAGAGAAGGGTGAAATCGATATCCTCATCGGCACCCACAAACTTCTTTCAGACAAACTTAAATTTTCTGATTTAGGGCTTGTTATCGTCGATGAAGAGCAACGTTTTGGTGTTGGTCACAAAGAAAAATTAAAATTGATGAAAGCATCGGTAGATTTTCTTACGTTAACCGCCACACCAATTCCACGTACACTCCAAATGGCCTTCCTTGGTTTACGCGATCTTTCACTCATTAAGACAGCACCACCACGCCGACAGTCGATTAAAACTTATGTCATCAAAGAAGATGATTTAACGATTCAAAATGCCATTCAAAAAGAACTGCAAAGAGGAGGACAGGTTTTTGTCGTCCATAATAAAGTTCATGATATTGAAGAATACGCTGGTTTTATTCGTGAACTGGCCCCTGAAGCAAAAATTGCTTTTGCACATGGGCAGATGAGTGAAAAGGAACTCGAAGATAAAATTAATGCTTTTTACAACGGAAGTTATCAGATTCTAATCGCTACCACGATTATTGAATCTGGAATTGATATTCCCAATGCCAACACGATGATCATTGACCGCGCCGATACATACGGTCTTGCTCAACTCCATCAATTGCGTGGAAGAATTGGCCGCTCTGATAAAAAAGCATACGCCTATTTTGTTGTTCCAAAACTTAGAGAGATTTCAACAATTGCTCAAAAACGTCTGCATGCTCTGCAAACTTATGCTGACATGGGTGCTGGTTTCAATATCGCTTCTGTGGATTTAGAAATCAGAGGAGCAGGTGATATTCTTGGTGCCACTCAATCTGGCCAAGTCGAAGCTGTTGGTCTTGAGCTTTATATGGAACTTCTCAAAGATGCCATCAATGAAATCCGCGGCGAAAAGAAGCTTCTAAAAAAAGATATTGAAATTGTCACTCCATTTCCTGCCTTCATTCCTAATCACTATATAAGCGATCCAAGTGAGCGATTGAAGCAATATAAACGCCTATCAAATTGTGAAACACTGACTTTACTTGAAAATATTAAAGAAGAATTCCAAGACGTTTATGGTCTTTTTAGTGAAGAACTCGCAAACCTTTTCGTCGTTCTTGAAACGAGAATCCATCTTCAAACTTTGGGACTCAAATCTGTTCAAGTAGGTGGAGCGGCCATTACTCTTAAATTTGACCGTCAATTCCTCGAAAGTGATGTTCAACTAAGAGATCGCGTAGTTAACTTTTTTATCTCACGACCAAAAATCTATCAATTCACTCCAGATTATAAAGTCATCTACACTCACAAAACGCTTGTCACTCAAAACGATTTACTCAAGTTTTCTAGAGACATAAGTGGACAATTAATTACTGCCTAATCCTTTTTTACTTCCTTCTTTTAAAATTCTGTTATCATTAAAGCTAAAGAACACAACCTGTTGAATTTAAGAAATAAACTTTTCGAGGATACTTGTGATGAAAACATCGTCCCTATTTATCATTTTTTCGTTACTTTTTTCGCTATCAGCAACGGCTCAAAACAAAGATGCTGAAGCAGTAGTCGCAACGGTTAATGGTGTTGAGATTAAAAAAGGTCAACTTGATCAGGCCTTTGAACAGAACCTCATGTTCGTTTCTGATAAAGTAGTAACAAAAGAAAAAGTACTTAACGATATTATTAATCGTGAAATCGGAATCAAAAAAGCTAAGGAAGCTAATCTTCAAAATGATCCTATCGTAAAAACGAAGATGGAAGATGTTCTTTATCACGCTCAAATCTCAAAAGATTTAGAAAAGAAACTTCAAGACATCAAAGTTGATGATAAAGAAGCTCAAGACTACTATCAAAAAAATAGAGAGTATCGTACAGCTCACATCCTTTTTAGAATTCGTGTAGTGCCAGAAAAAGCAGAAGTTGAAGAAGCAATTAAAAAAGCTCTTGAAGTTTACAAACAACTCCAAGCAAAACCTCAATTATGGCCAGAACTTGCGAACAAATATTCTCAATCTTCTACAGCTCCTGCTGCAGGCGATATGGGATACGTTCCAGCAGTTAAGTATGCTCCAGAATACTTCAAAGCTATTAATGGTAAACCAAATGGCTATATTTCACCTCCAACAAGAACACAATTTGGTATTCACATCATCAAGGTTCTTGGTGTTAAAGAGTGGAAGGAAGTAGATCCAGCACTTTATAAGAAAATCGTTTATGATCAAAAACGTGACAGAATCCTTGAAGCTTATTTTGCTGAAGGACGTAAAAATGCACAGATCAAGATCGTTAATAAAGACTTGTTGAAATAGATTTTTAGATAGTTGCGACTTGCGTAGTAGGGGCGGATATTTTACTCTAATGAGCTGAAAACAGTCATCATTAAGTAGGTAGACGATGAAGCTAGCAAGTCGCTTTTTTTTTCTGGTTCTGATTCTTTCTTTCGCTCAAATAACTCAAGCGAAACTCATCGATAAAATTGCCGCAGTTGTTGACGATAACATCATCACACTTTCTCAAATCCAACGACTTTCTAAAATTATTCCTATTAAAAAGAACGTAGCTGGGATGGTTTATTCACAATCTTCGTACACCACAGATGAACTTCTTCAAATGTCGATTAATAAGTATCTCATTCGTGCAAAACTTTCTGAGCTTGGCTACACAATCACAGATGATCAAGTTGAAGCTCAAATCAAAAGTAACGAACAAAGACTTGGTGTGGATAGAGCGTCACTTAAAAACTTCTTGAGACAACAAAATACAACATATGATGAGTACTTTGAGACTTTAAGAGAAGCTATCGAGTTCAGCTATTTTGTTAATAGAGTTATCTCACCAATGATTGCTATTTCTGAACAAGACGTAAAAAACACGTTCTATAAAAACAACGCAAAAGATTCGCGCATGAACTTCCGTTATAGCCTGGTTGATTATGCTATCGGAAAAGATGTTGTACCTACATTAAGCAAAGGCCAGTTCGAAGATGTAATCAAACAATACAGAATCAATTCTTCATTGCCTGAAAAGTTTTCAACAATGACAGTGAACAACCTCGACGGTATTGATGAAGAGGGCTTGGCCCCTGAACTTATCAATCTTTTAAAAGTTACAGATGAAGGTGCACTCACAACGCCAATCGTTCTTAATGGGCAACATCATGTATTTTTAGTAACAAAAAAAGACCTAGTTGAAACAGCTGCTTTTATGGCCCAAAAAGAAAAAATTAAAGATTCACTCTACGAAAAAGCTGTTAAGGCTGAAACTGTTGTTTGGTTTGAACGCGAAAGAAATAAACACTACATTAAAATTTCATTATGATTTACGTCACTCAAGGGCATGAAAAGGGGATAGGGCTTGAAATATTTCTTAAGTCATTCCTCATGCTTTCTCGAGATGAACGTAAGTATATTACGCTAATTACTGTAGCTGAAGATTTAAAGACTAATCTAAAGGACCTTAAGCTTGATGAAAGTCTTTTTAAAGATCTAAACACAATTAAAGTTCAAAACAACAATACTCCATCATCTTCTTCTACTCTTCTAAAAGCATTGGAACTCATTACAGCTCAAGACATTCTCGTAACACTTCCAACATCGAAAGACCAATTGATTTATAATGGTGCTTCTTTTGCGGGATATACTGAGCTTTTTCGTTTCTATTTTCAGAATGCAAATATCGCCATGACATTTAAAGGTATTAAGCAAGATGTCGTTCTAGTAACTGATCATGTCGCTCTTTCGAAAGTGACATCCACAATTACTAAAGATCTCATTGTAAATAAGGTTAAGACGACATTGGAGTTTTTTCAAAAATATTTCTATAATTTTGAAGAAGTCATATTTGCTGGCATTAATCCCCATGTTGGTGAAAACGGTATTTTGGGAAATGAAGATCAATGTATTTTTGAAGCTATTAAAATTTTGAAACAAGGCCACCCTCAAAAATTTAAGGGGCCTTATTCTGGTGATACGCTTCATACGCAACATAATGAAAATATAAAACAACTTTTCGTCTATATGTTTCACGACCAAGGCTTGGCCCCGTTTAAATCGAAGTTTGGATTTGTCGGGTTAAATATTAGTATGGGTCTTCCTTTTCTACGTCTAAGTGTTGATCACGGTACCGCTTTTGATCTCTATGGTAAAAACCAAGGTGATATTACGGGATGTCTTCACCTATTAAAAACGGCCCTCGAGGTAAATCATCATGTCAATCAACGAAATTAAAGTCGTTAAAGCTGCCGTCCATAATTTAAAAGACGTCACTATTAATATTCCTAAAAACACTTTGACTGTAGTCACTGGTCCCTCTGGATCTGGAAAATCATCGTTAGCTTTTGACACCATCTATGTTGAGGGGCAGAGAAGATATATCGAATCTCTTTCAAGTTATGCTCGACAATTTTTAGGACAGTATCAGCCACCTGAAGTTGAATCAATTTCTGGATTATCTCCTTCAATTGCTATTGATCAAAAGACCTCTAGTAAAAATCCGCGCTCTACTGTTGGCACGACTACTGAAATTTATGATTATCTACGTGTGCTTTATGCGAGAATTGGAACTCTTTATGACCCTGTTACTGGTATTGAAGTCAGAAAGTACACACCAACTCAGATTGTTCGTGAAGTTACGAAACTTCCCGAGAAAACGAAATTACAGATTCTTGCTCCAATCCCCAACACTGACAAAATTAAATTTAAAGAACTCATTTCTAAATTTTTAACTATGGGATTTTCGCGCGCTCGTCTTGATGGTGAATTCATCCAACTCGATGATGCACTTAAAGCTCCTAAAGGAAAATTTCAATTAGATATAATTATCGACAGAATCGTGCTCAAAGATGATGTTGAAAAAAGGCTCGCTGATTCAATTGAATATGCACTGAAGTTAGCAGAAGGAAACGTTCTTATTCTTGTGAATGAAAATAAAGAACTTACTTTTTCTGAACATAACAAATCAACAAACGGAAACATCGTTTACCCTGAATTAGAACCACGTTTATTTTCATTTAACTCCCCAATCGGTGCTTGCGAAGTCTGTAACGGGTTAGGGGAAACTAAAACTTTTGACCTTGATCTCATGATTTTCGATGAAAGCCTACCTCTACTGGAAGGAGCCATCACTCCGTTATCAAAAAGAAATTCTTTTCTTTATAAAATGGTTGAGAGCATCGCCGACGAAGAAGGCGTTGATATTAGCGGCCCTTTTAAGAAACTCCCTAAAAAGTTCAAAGATATACTTTTTAATGGATCGGATAAAATCTACCGTTACTCTTTCACTTCAGAAAACTCACACTTTGAGTTTTCAAAAGCTTTTCCTGGTTTAACAGCGTGGTTAGAAAAAAAGTTCCTAGAATCTGGTTCAGATAAAGTTCGAATCGAGCTCGAAAAATATATGAATATTAAAACGTGTCCTTCTTGTAATGGATTACGTCTTAATAAAATTGCGCTCTCTACAAAGATTGGCGAAAAGCACATCATGGATCTTTGTACGCTCTCAATTGCAGAATGCCATACTTATCTGACTGCTATTAAGCTGGATGGTGAGAAAAAAATAATCGCTGAAAAACTTTTAAAAGAGATTATCTCTCGTCTGAAGTTCTTGCTTGATGTTGGATTAAATTATCTCAACCTCAATCGAGGGGCCATGACCCTTTCGGGTGGCGAATCTCAACGCATTCGTTTAGCGACTCAAATTGGTTCTGCACTCTCTGGTGTCCTCTATGTTTTAGATGAACCAAGCATTGGTTTACATCAACGTGACAATGATCGACTCATTACAACTCTCAAAGCACTCAGAGATATTGGAAACACTGTTCTAGTAGTAGAACATGATGAAGATACTATGAAGGAATCGGACTATATTATCGATATGGGTCCTGGAGCCGGAATTCATGGGGGCGAAATTGTTTCACATGGTCCACTTGAAAAGGTTCTTAAAGATAAAAAATCTTTAACGGCGAGATTTCTTAACGGAACCGATCGTATAGCTGTTCCAGAATCGAGAAAGAAATTCTCAAAATTTCTAAAACTCTCTGGAGCTCATGAACACAACATTAAGAAATTGGATGTAAATATTCCATTAGGTGGTTTGATTTGTATTTCGGGCGTCAGTGGCTCTGGAAAATCAACTCTGATTCATAAAATTCTTGTTCCTGCAGTAAAAACATATCTCACGAATACACATAAGACTCTCTATCACAAGGCCAACTATAATTCCCTGACAGGGATGGAAGAAATCAAGACCGTCATTGAGCTTGATCAATCACCAATTGGTCGAACTCCGCACTCCAACCCTGCAACATATACTGGTCTCTTTGATGAGGTCAGAGATATTTTTGCTTCAACGAATGAGTCTCAAATCCGTGGCTATAAAAGCGGACGCTTCAGCTTCAACGTCAAAGGTGGACGTTGTGAAGAATGTGAAGGTAACGGTGTAAAGAAAATCGAAATGCACTTCCTTCCAGATGTTTATATTACGTGTACTGAATGTAAAGGAACTCGCTACAACGCTGAAACACTTTCAGTTCTATATAAGGGTAAAAACATTGCAGAAGTTTTGGATCTATCGATAGAAGAAGCTGAAGAATTTTTTAAAAACCACACAAAGATGTATCGTGTTCTTTCAACACTAACATCTGTTGGATTGGGCTACATGAAGCTGGGTCAGCCGGCCACAACACTTTCAGGTGGAGAAGCTCAGCGCTTAAAACTTTCTCGTGAGTTATCTAAAAGAACAAAAGGACATTGTCTTTACGTTTTAGATGAACCTACGACTGGACTTCATTTTCAAGACATCAAAATTCTTCTGGGGGCCCTTCAACAACTTGTTGAACAAGGCCATACATTACTAATCATCGAGCATAATCTCGATGTTATTAAAACTGCCGATTGGGTTATTGATCTAGGTCCAGAAGGTGGAACGGGTGGTGGTCAAATCGTGGCAGCGGGAACGCCTGAAGAAGTTGCTAAAAATCCAAAATCGCACACTGGTAAATATTTAAAGAAGCTGTTGAAGTCATGATTCAAATTACATCTTCCAATGATCCTCGCATTGCTGAATTCATCTCAATGCGGGATCGCGTCCTGCATGATAATAATTTGATCGTAGGTGAGACTGAAAAAGTCTTTCTTCAATATCAAGCATCAGGTCGAAAAATTTTTAAAATCTTAGCTTCAGAAAATTTTCTTAAGAGACACAGACTCCAAGGTGAAAATGTTTTTTTTGCAGATCCAAACATTCTCGAAAGTGTAGCTGGATTTAAAATTCATCATGATGTTTTATTTTTAGCCGAGAAGCCAGCAGACTTTCCTCTCAATCAACTTGATAAAAGAATCATTCTATTGAATGGTTTAAGTTCTCCTGAAAACGTTGGAAGTATTGTTCGATCAGCAGCAGGTTTCAATATTAATTCAATCATTGTTGATGAAAAAACGTGCTCTCCATATCTTCGCCGCTGCATTCGTGTTTCAACTGGTAATGCTTTTGCCATGAAAACCCATCATTCAATTAATGTAAGGGGCGACCTCAAAAAACTTAGAGAGTTGGGCTATCACATAATATCAACCGCTAACGTTGAGGGCTCAATTGATATCCAGCAATTCTCTTTTCCAGATAAATGCGTTGTGATTATTGGCAGCGAGGGTCATGGAATAGACCAAGATATCCTCACAAACTCTGACTCAGTCGTTAAAATCAATATCAATTCTCAAGTTGCTCATCTTAATGCGGCCAATGCTGCCACTATCTTTCTTTTCAAGATGAGTTCCCCGTCTTATCCTTAATTAGCACAACTCTTAAAATGAACTATTTAAGGAGCTCTTATGAAATGGTTTTTACTTATTCTTTTGTCCACTTCTCTCTTTGCAGCTGAAAAGACACCAGAACAACTCACAACTGAATTCTATTCTCAAATTCTCTCGGGAACTTCTATTAAACACAACGAAGACCAATGTTATCCAAGACCAGATCAAGGATCATGTGTGAAAGAAATTTGCTCTCGTTTACCTAATTGGGAATGTGATGATCAAAATGAAATTCAAAGAGTAACACGTGCATGTTCAGGAAATTTTGGAAATGCATGTATTGTAAAAGCCTGTATTCCAATAGCTGCTTTTCAAAGAGATGATTTCAATGAACTCTCTGAAATTTCTGTAGCATGTTCTAATAACTATGGTTCTCAATGTTTTGATTTTTTTGCAAGCAAGCTTCCACGTTTCTCTTTAGACGATCGTTTTGAAGTAGTAAGTGTTTTAAATCAATGTAAAGGTGTTTCAAATGAAGTTCTAGAATGTACAAAGTTTTCTTGTTCGAAGTTAGGTTCTTTTGCTTGTGATGAAGCTATTGAAATTTCTTCTATTTTAAGAAATTGCGGACGATAATTTAATAAAAGCATCGCGGACAAACCGCGATGCTACCTCTTGAAAAATATTCCATTTGACAAAAATTTAAACAGCCTTTATTCTCGAAATAATTATCACTCAAACGAAAGGAGGTACATTCATGGATTCAATTAGCAAAAAGATGATTTGTACTGATCTTCGTGTCGTCACTTACCCAGTCGCACTCTAGAAAAGCTCTTCAGTACATTCATGTTTTTACTTTTGTAATCTCTAAAGGTTTTTCGAGTTTAGTGATTTTGCGTTTTTAATTTTTAACTATTGGAGTTTTTTTATGGAACAAATGTTTCAAAGGCATCGTTATGTCTTGTTTTCTGAATTAAAGGAATTCAGCTTCTACTCAAGTAAAAGTTTGAAGTCTTTTTTAAAAATCGTTTGGGAGTTAGGCCGATTAAGTGGTCTAGTTTTCAGAAGTGTTTCTTATTTTCTATTCGAGTCCCAAGCTCTATATAGAAAAGTTGGGCCGAATCAACAAAGCGTGCAGATTGAAAGACAATTCAACTCGCACAAGGTTTGGTCACACTAATGAGAACACTTTCAGGCATAAAAAAAGGGAGCCGAGAGCTCCCTTTCTTTTTATTTTTTCTTTTTCTTTCAAATTGCCGAACTCCTTTAAAGAAGTCCCGCTTAACTTGTTTTCAAAAGCTGTAAAAACGCTCTCGCGTTTTTTCGGCAATTACACAAGGAAAGTAGAGATAAGTGCGAAAATTACAAGTGATTCCATAAGTGCAAGACCAAGAATCATTGGAGTTTGGATTTTATCAGCAGCAGCTGGGTTACGAGCGATTCCTTCTAGAGCAACTGAAGCTGCTTTAGATTGAGCTTGTGTACCACCGAAAACAGCGATTCCAAGTGCGAAGAAGTAAGAGATGTACTTGATAGCTACATCTGACATTCCTGTACCAGTTGTTCCACCTTGAGCGAATGCTTGAGAAGCTACAAGAGAGAAGAAAAGTACGAAAGCGAGAATTACTGGAAGTTTCTTAGCCATGATTGTCTCCTTAGACAAAAAATTAATAGATACGGTTTTTTCTTAGTGGTGAGCGTGATCCCCATGATCGTGGTGAGCAGTCGCTAAACTAATATAAACCATTGATAACATCGTAAATACGTAAGCCTGAATGAATGAAACAAGAATCCCTAATACCATAAACACGATAGGAACGAGGAGAGGTGCAAGGTTAGAGAATGTTCCAAGAACCATGTGGTCCCCGTACATGTTTCCATAAAGACGAAGAGCTAATGAAACTGGACGAATACATGTTGAGATGATTTCAATTGGAAAAATTAAAATCGCCATATACCAAAGTGGACCTGCAAAGTGCTTAAGGTAATTGATTGTTCCTAATTCTTTGCAACCTTTTACGTTGAAGTAAAGGAATGAAAAAATACCAAGAGCTAGAGTTGTGTTGATTGATTCTGTTGGAGGTAAAAAGCCTGGAATCAAACCAATCATGTTACAAACGAAAACTACAATGAACATCGTTGCAACGAATGGGTAATATTTTGGTGCATCTTTTTCACCAAGAACAGCGCGTGCTTGAGCGTAGATGAATGAACCATAAAGTTCGAGAAGATTTCTGTAAGACCATCCCTTATCAGGAATAACTGCTGCGTCTGCATTTTTAGTTTTTGATCTATAGAAAAGACCAGAAATTATAAGAAGAGCAAGAACGATAATAAAAGTTAAAATGTGATCGTAGTGAAGGTGAGTTTCGCCAACATGAAAAAGATTATCTAATCCTGTAGCATGTCCTAATTGAGTTACCCATGTAAATCCACCAGAAGCGTGAGCATTACTGCTGATTAGAGCTAGCAAAGTTAAAAGCGAAAATTTCTTCATCTACTTATTCCTTCTCCTGCACTGGTTTTTTCAAACTCAGGTAGAGGACAACTATTTGTAATACGTAAATTAACAGAGGAATTATTATCCTTTTTGCCATAATTTGTACACCTAAAGTTAGGGCGACAACCAGCACAATTAATTTTCCAATAAAAAGGACAATGAGATCAAACTTACTGCTCTCTTCTTTACCCACAGCTTGATCGGCTATCTTAGAAACACCTCTAACTAACATATATTGATTAAGACCCGCTGCTAAAAAAACAGTCGCCATCACCATAAGTTCGGATGAGTTTCGAGCGAGGAAAATAGAAATGATGATGAGGATAGATGAGTAAAGTGCGTATTTTTTAAGATCAATTCTTTCGCTTATAAGCATAGTAAACCATCATGAAGAGAATGTTCCCGATCACAGCAAGAAAAAGTAAAACGGCCTGGGTTTTAGTTAATATCCCTATTTCGGCCAAATGCATAGCCCCCCAAACCGCAATAAATATCGTTGATGGAAGACTGAGTGCGAGTCCTGTGATTTGAATCCATTTCTTATTCATGATTAGCGCCTACGTGAGACTCTTCTCTGATAGAGCGAGTTGAGACGGTTTTGTATCACATCTGGATTGGGATAATCATTGGCTATTGAGTAATAGATGTCATATGCCATTTTAAGATTTTCAGTTGATTCATAAGCATTGGCGACCATGAATTTTGCTTGAACGATGGCCTCTTTTTTAGTTTCTCTTTTTAAATATTCTGACCACACATAAAGGGCCTTGCTGAAATCCTTCTGCTCAAAATAAATAAGCCCAATGTAATAAAATGAACGAACAAAATATTCATGATTAGGATTAGATTGAATAACTGTGAGCTGTTGAAGCGCTTTATCCTTCTCATTGAGATAATAATGAGCGAGAGCAATTTGCAGCTGAAAAAAATCGAAGTTTTTTAGCTTCGGTGTAAATTCAGAGAGGCGAGTGTAGTTTTTAATCGCATCTCTATAATTTTTTAAATAGTTGAAGTTAACGTCTGCAAGTTTCTCTTCAGCTTTAATTAACCAAAGTGGATCTTCTGTTAAACTTTTTACTTCATTGTAGTAGTAAGCGGCTTTTTTATAATTCCCAAGATAAATAGAATAAAGTTCACCCAGCTGATAACAAATTTTCAAACGCAAATCAGGTGAGGGATTACTTTTAAGAATATCTTCGTACAAGGTGGCTGAACGTTCATACTCTTGCTCAGTAATATAGTTTTGAGCATCGATAATTTTACGATTAATTGGCGGAGTGAAATCGCAGGAAACCAAAGTCAGAGCACTCAAGATAAGAGTGCCCATGACTATAGCTTTAAAAGGTTTCTTATTCAGACTTTGGCGCATCTGCATTCGCGCCCTCTGGGATAGTTTCGAATTCTTCATCTGGATCAACAATTTTCTCAACTGCTACAACTGTTTCACCTTCTTTAAGTTTGATCAGTCGTACACCTTGAGTTGTTCTACCCATTAAAGAAATTCCAGAAATTTTTGTTCTGATAACTTGACCTTTATCTGAGATTATCATCAAGTCATCTTTATCTGTTACTGGTTTAATGTCGATGATGTCACCGTTTTTATCAGTAAGTCTCATCGCGAGAATTCCTTTACCACCGCGAGTTTGTCTGCGGTATTCAGAAACACTTGTACGCTTACCGTACCCATTTGCTGTTACAGAAAGAATTTCAACAGAGTCATCGATGATTTCCATACCGATGATTTTTTCTTCTTCAGTTAACTCGATTCCTTTTACACCTTGAGAAACACGACCTAATGGACGCGCATCTGTTTCAGCAAAACGAATAATTTTTCCTGAAGAAGAACATAGAAGAACATCTTTTGATCCATCAGTGATTCTTACGGATAGAAGGTTATCGCCTTCAATGATCTTGATCGCTGTTAACCCTGACTGACGAATGTTTTTGTATTCAGAAAGTTCAGATTTTTTAACAATCCCTTTTTCAGTCGCAATCATGAGGAATTTGCCTTCAATTGAATCTGGAAGACAAAGGATCTTTTTCACTGTTTCACCTGGTGGAACAGCAATGAGGTTAACAATGTTACGGCCCTTAGTTGTACGGTTACCTTCAGGGATATTGTAAACCTTGATCGAGAATACTTGTCCTTTATTAGTGAAAATAAAGAGCGTCGAGTGAGTATTTGCCGTGAAGATTGATGTGTAGAAATCATCATCAGCTCCATCTGCACCTTTTACACCAGTACCACCACGTTTTTGCGTACGGTAAGTATCCATCGCCATACGTTTTACGTAACCCTTGTGAGTAATCGTAACAATAACGTCTTCTTGCTTAACAAGATCTTCCATTTGAATTTCGTCGGCTTTTGCAACGATTTCTGTGCGACGTTTATCACCGAAGTTTTCAAGAATTTCTCTGAATTCATCACGGATAATTCCAGTGATAAGTTCATCACTTTGAAGAATTCCCTCTAAGCGAGCGATTTCTTTCATGATGTCGTTGTAGTCCTTAATGATTTTATCACGCTCAAGACCAGTTAAGCGTTGTAGTCTCATATCGAGAATAGCTTGCGCCTGAATGTCTGAGAGTGAGTAAACACTCATTAATTTTGATTTCGCCTGAACTGGGCCTTCTGCTTTCTTAACAAGTTCAACGATAGCGTCGATATTTTCAACAGCAATCTTTAAACCTTCTAAAATGTGAGCACGTTCTTTTGCTTTCTTTAATTCATAAACTGTACGACGGATAACGATTTCACGTCGGTGATCAATGAAGAAAAGAAGTTGTTCTTTAAGATTTAGAATTCTTGGTGAACCGTTAACAATTGATAAGAAAATAATACCAAATGAAGTTTGTAACGGAGTCGCTTTATAAAGTTTATTAATAATAACTGTAGCGATTTCACCTTTTTTTAGATCAATGACGATACGGATACCTTCACGTGAAGATTCATCGCGGATATCTGAGATACCAGTAATTTCTTTTTCATTAACGAGTTCAGCAATACGTTCGATAAGTTTTGCTTTGTTAACCTGGTAAGGAAGTTCCGTGATGATGATGCTGTCACGATCTTTTTTAGCATTATGTTCAACATCAATCTTTGCGCGAATTTGAAGAACACCTTTACCTGTGTGATAAGCTGAACGAATACCTTCTGTTCCGTGGATAGCTCCCGCAGTAGGGAAGTCTGGTCCCGGGATAATTTTCATCAAATCATCAATTGAGACACTAGTTGGATTATCAAGAAGAAGTAACAACCCGTTCATAATTTCACTTAAATTATGCGGAGGAATGTTTGTCGCCATACCAACGGCGATACCCGATGAACCATTGATAAGAAGGTTTGGAACCTTTGTTGGAAGAACACTTGGTTCAACCAAAGAGTCATCGTAGTTCGGTTGCCAATCAACAGTTTCTTTATCGAGATCGGCCATCATTTCTTCAGAAATTTTCTTCATTCTGATTTCGGTATAACGCATGGCCGCTGCACTATCACCATCGATCGAACCAAAATTTCCTTGCCCATCGACAAGGGGATATCTCATAGAGAAATCTTGCGCTAGACGAACGATTGCACCGTAAACAGCTGAGTCACCGTGTGGGTGATACTTACCGATAATATCACCAACAACTCTCGCTGATTTCAGGAAAGGTTTGTTGTGATAGTTATTGAGAGAGTCCATCGCAAAAAGAACACGTCTGTGAACCGGCTTCATCCCGTCGCGAACATCAGGAAGAGCACGACCAACGATTACTGACATAGCGTAATCGAGGTAACAGTTTTTCATCTCATCTTGAATAACTACAGGAGAGATATTGCCGTGGTTTGTGTTGTTTGTTTCTGACATATTATTTTTACCTTTAAATTATTCTTAGATATCGAGGTTACGTGCATTCAATGCGTTTTCTTCAACGAATTTTCTTCTTGGTTCAACCTGGTCGCCCATTAAAACCGTAAAGACTTGATCAGCTTCCAGAGTATCTTCAATTTTAACTTGAAGAAGAGTTCTATGAGCTGGATTCATTGTTGTTTCCCAAAGTTGCTCTGGGTTCATTTCCCCAAGACCCTTGTAACGTTGAATGTAGGCACCTTGTTTTCCGTCTTGAATAACAAATTCAGAAAATTCAGTGAGCGAATTAAATTCACGAGTGTCTTTTTCACGTTCAATTTTAAATTGAGCGCGCGAATACTTCTTAATTCCGTCAAAGCTGTTTAACAGATCAGCATATTCTGGTGAACGCATGAATGCCTGAGAAATTTTGAATTTTTTCGTACGTGAAGCTGTCTTAATATTCAAACGTAGAGTACACGCTTTTGTTTCTACATCTTCTTCAACAGTAATCGTGTAATGCTTTAAAGTTTGAGTCTCTAAAGGTTTGAAATAATCATGAAGTCTTTTTGCTTCCGTTTCTACTTTTTTCACATCGTTCATATCTTCTGGTTTTAACATTTGGTCTTCGACCAATTTTTTCAGAAGGTCAGTGTCGTAGTGAGTGTCGTAGTAAGAAAGTGTCTTACGGTAGTTACTTTCTTTGTTGATTAGTTGCTTGGCCATATCACCAGAAACTGGTTCGCCATTAATACTAATTTTTGAATCATCAGTTGCATTATTGATGAGATATTCTTCAAGACGTTTATCGTCTTTCAAATAAGTCTCCATCTTACCTTTTTTATATTTATAAAGAGGTGGTTGGGCGATGTAAATGTAACCTTGTTCAATCAATTCCGGGAACTGACGATAGAGGAGTGTGAGAAGAAGGGTACGAATGTGCGATCCATCGACGTCGGCATCGGTCATGATGACGATTTTATGGTAACGAAGTTTTGCAATATTGAATTGGTCTTTTCCAATTCCTGTACCAATCGCTTGAATGAAGTTTTTAATCTCTTCAGAAGCGAGCATTTTTTCATAGCGAGCTTTTTCAACGTTAAGAATTTTACCTTTAAGTGGAAGAACAGCTTGAACACGACGATCACGTCCTTGTTTTGCTGATCCACCCGCGGAATCACCCTCTACGATGTATAGTTCACATTGTGCTGGATCTGATTCCTGACAGTCTGCCATCTTTCCTGGAAGACCTGAGAACTCTAAAACGTTTTTACGGCGTGTAAGTTCACGTGCGCGACGAGCAGCTTCGCGTGCAGCAGCGGCGTCCACAGATTTTTTGATAACAAGTTTTCCGATTTCCGGATTTTCTTCTAAGTATGTTTTAAGTGATTCACCCACGAGTGAGTTTACAATTCCTTCAACTTCAGAGTTACCAAGTTTTGATTTTGTCTGACCTTCAAATTGTGGCTCTTTAAGTTTTACTGAAACAACTGCAGTTAAACCTTCACGCATATCATCGCCTGTAAGAGCGATTTTTATATTTTTTAAAAGATTGTTGTCTTTAGCGTAGTTATTCAGAACTCGCGTTAGAGCTGTTTTAAATCCAGAAACGTGTGTTCCACCTTCTGGTGTTGAAATGTTGTTAGCGTAAGACGTGATCACTTCGTTGTATGAATCCGTCCACTGCATAGCAATTTCTGCTTCGTAATCATCTTTCGTTTGAACGAAGTAAATGACTTTTTTGTGAATCGGAGCTTTAGCGCGGTTGAGGTAGTTAACGAATTCAGAAATACCGCCTTCAAAGTGGAATGTATCAACTTTTTCTGAGCGCTCATCAGTTAAAACAATTTTTAGACCGCGGTTTAGGAAAGCCATTTCGCGAAAGCGATTAGCCAATGTATCGTAGTTGAATTCGTGGAATTCAAAAATTTCATTGTCTGGTTTAAACGTAACTTTTGTTCCAGTCTCTTTTGGATTTGGAAGTTCACCAATAACTTTGAGTGGAGCTGTTGCTTTACCATGATCAAAAGTTAGTTCGTGAAGTTTTCCGTTTTTCTTGATTTCAAGTTTAACCCATTTTGAAAGGGCGTTTACAACAGATGCACCTACACCGTGTAATCCTCCTGAAACTTTATAAGCTCCACCTTCTTCGTTGAATTTTCCACCAGCGTGAAGCTTAGTATAAACAAGCTCTGCTCCAGAAACTTTTTCTGTAGGGTGAAGATCCGTTGGAATTCCACGACCGTTGTCCGTTACTGAAACTGAGTTATCAACGTGAATAACAACATTGATGTCAGTACAGTAACCAGCGAGGGCTTCATCAACAGAGTTATCAACAATTTCATACACACAGTGGTGTAGACCTCTAACTCCAGTGTCACCGATGTACATACCCGGACGCTTTCTTACAGCATCTAGTCCTTCAAGAACTTTGATCTGCCCTGAGCCGTACTCAGTACTTACTTTTGAGATTGATTCTGGTTGATTGTTTTCCAAGATGGATACTCCTCAATTAATTGAACATTTGGTGAGAAGTTTTAGAAAAGTACGGAACCACCCTTGATCTGGATGTTATTCGCGCCACTTATTTTTTCTAATTCTTCCTTAAATTTTTCGTTGGCCGTAGTTATTAGAACTTGAAATTCGCGTTCTTTTAAATACTCAACTAGCCTTCGCCATCGATGCTGATCGAGCTCGCCAGAGACGTCATCAATGAGCACTATGGGATAGGACATATATTTATACCGAAAAAGCTCTATATAGGCAAATAACAGGCTTAAATAACTCATTTTTTGCTGGCCTAAAGAACAGAAATCGAAAGAATTTAATCCGTCAAAAAGAAGCACATAGTCATCTTTGTGTGGACC
>CAMLRB010000003.1 GCA_946482295.1 uncultured Bacteriovorax sp.
TTTCCAAGTTATCTTGGGCCAAAGAAAAACTTTGAACATCTTTTAAGAAAACTTTTCTTCCACCTGCAAGAGTTAAAACAGTCTCACCTTCTTCGAAGTGAACACCTGTTACTAAACCTTCAGCTTTAGTAGATCCCATAAATTTTTGATCGACTTCATCAAAAGCGACAACTTCAAAATTATATGTTTCTTTTGGAGCAACTTGTCCGTTGAAATCAATTCCATCCCAAGTCACTTCTTGCATGCCTTTGTTCAGACCTTCTCTTTCAAGTCTGGCAACAAGTTGTCTCTTGTTATCGTACACGTTGATGATGGCCATCTTCGCTGGTTTTTCGAGGAAGAAAGGAAGATTAGTATCTCTACCATCACCTTTGTAATCAATCGACGTTCCAGCTGTCACAACTTTTTTACCAAGGAAGCTTGCACCCTGAACACGTTTATCATCAATCGCGTTTTGGTTAACAGTATCCATTTTTTTATTCATTGCTGTTAGCTGTTCTAATTGAGAGAACTGAGCAAGGTTGGCTGAAAAATCTTTTTGATCCATCGGTTTCATTGGATCTTGATTTTTTAATTGATGAGCAAGTAGCTTCATGAATCCGTCTTGCCCTAACTCTTCTTTAGAACGGCGATCAACGAAACGACTTTCAGGACGATTCCCCGCAAGTTTGTTTAGTGAATCACCTACTTTCTTCTCAGCTTGCGCTTGAGGAGATGGAGTCCTGTTGATTTGGATATTAGAATAAGAACTTTGATTAGGATCTACTGGTCTTCCAATTTCTGGCATGACTTAAGCTCCGTAGCGTTGTTGGTTTTGCTGTGCTTGTTCCCAAAGAGCTCTTCTTCTTTCCGAGCCGTTTGAAGAATTACCTGAATCAAAACTCATAAATTCACGAGGTGCATTTCCATTATATTGAGATTGACCAGATTGACGATTGTCGTTTTGAGAGAAACTCATTCCTTCACTTCCACCAGAAACAATTCTTAAATCAGAAAGTTGAATTCCAGCTTGTGAAAGATTTTTCAGAAGTCCAATTTCATTCTTAGTAAAGAACTCATGCCCTTCTGCTGTGCTTGTTACGATCTGCATATCCATAGCTTGGTTTTGCGAGCCATGTTGCTTGTTAACTTGGATATTAAATTCTCCAAGTGAATCATGTCTTACTTTCAAATCGATGCTGTCACTGTTAGCTACTTGCGATTGTTGAACGTAATCAGAAATTCTTTGGATAAGTTCATTTGTATTAGAAGTGTTAACCGTCGACAAATCTAAAACTTTCGCTGGTACATTTGTCTGAAGATTTTGTTGAGCGCTTTCTTGTTTTTGCATTAAAGGAACAAAATCCTCTTTAATCGTGCTTAACTGTGCTCCAATTTTTAAATCTGGAGTTTTAAGTTCATCGATTGTTGATTTTGATTTGTTATCTTTGAATGCTAAATCTTTTGTGTTCTTGATGACGTTGTCATTGAGAAGATTTTGTTTTTGCCCGTAAGCCTTCATTGTTTGATTCATGTTCTTTTGAATCAATTGTTGTGGATTGAAAGCTTCATTTGTTCCAACTGGAGCTTTTGCAACTTCAGTATTTTTTACAAAATCTTCGCCAGCTAAACCAAGTTTTGAAGTAATGGCCTTGGCCTCTTCTTTTGGTAATCCATCAACTTCCGCTGGAGTTGACATCATTCCAACATTAGGAGTTTTTGTCTTTTGAATAAGAAAATCAAGTGGACTTTGAGCTTTCTCGCCTTTTACTTTTGGCTGAGCTCGCATTCCATTTTCATTTTGTGGAATCCACTCTTCACTACCTTCTTCAGAAGCAGCTGGAGTTTCAGTCCCTTTTAAATTATTTAATAGAGCTTCAATGTTGTTTGTCGTCTTTGCTACTTTATCTGTTACGACAACTTTTTGATCACCAGACTGCCCTTGTGTCGGTACAGCTGATTCTTGAGCATTTTTAATAATGAGATTATTGATGTTTTTTAGAACTTCCGGTGAAAGTGCTGTCTCTGTTGTCAGTGGAGCAACTTCGCCGTTTTTCTTTTGCTCTTGTCCCTTCACATTGAGAAGAACATCAAGACCAGAACCTTGAGGTTTTTCACCTTTTTGTTGAGCGCCTTCGATTAAGGCTTCTGGTGAAATATTTTTTCCACTTTTCCCTTCTACCATTCCAGAAAATAAAGAAGCGAATTCGCCGTTTGCAGCTGGAGTTGCAGCGGCTTCACCTTCACTATTGCCAAGAATAGAATTGAGTGGAGAATTATCCACTTTTCCAGCCTTCGTAGCTGTCATCTTCGTTGGTATTTGTGTTAGCAATCCTTGCATATTCACCTTAATTTCACCGCAACGCTTTGCGTACTTCTCCTCAGTTTAACCCATTTTCAATTCATTCCAAAACGCTCTCTTTGATTGGAATAATCTTCCAGTTTTAACTAAGAAGGGGAAAAAATTGCCGACTGGTTTAATCTGAATCAAAAAATCAGCGCAGAAATCCGAAATGGTCTTTGTTTATAATCGCTTTCAAGGGTTTTATGAAAATTATCATTCTGCTCATAATGGGATTTTTAAATTCTGCATATTCAGCGGAACATTGGTGTGATTGGCAAAACGAATATCAATCAATATGCGAGCAAGCGAAAGGACAATTTTGTGAAAATTTAAAAAATATAGATGGTAGTTGGGTTACTCCTTCAGAATCAGTTTCAAAAATATTGAGTGAACTACATCCACACATAGAAAAAATCAGCAAAGCTTTTAATATCAGCAAGGAAACTATCATTGCATCAATTCTGGCTGAAAATTCCCTTAACGTTTCCTTAAGCGATGATATTCAAAGCTGGCTCGTTAAGAAGAATCTTCTGAAGGAAGCGAAAGTCCCTTTTGTTGGTTATTTCACAATAGGACTCTCGCAAGTAACTGTGAGCGCGGCCTCTAAAGTGGAAGAAGAAGTTGCTAAAATTGAAAAAAGAAAAGTGAGAACTCAGGAGCAAATTGCCAAGGAACTACTCAATCCAGAAAGCGCAATCACCTACACTGCTGCCATTATCAAACAGAATCAAGACGTTTATAAAAAGTATGGTTTCGATATTTCAAATCGTCCAGACATCATGGCTTCGTTGCATTCACTCGGCCAGCCAGAGAAATATGCTTTAAAAGCACAACAAGAAAAACGTTTACCAAAATCTAATTTCATGGGTATTTTTGCTTGTAAATACCAAGATCAGATTCAAATCATTGCACAATCAAAAAAAGCTGTCTCGCCAATCTCCCCTGAGCCAAATTCGTCTGAAGATCCAAAGAAAAAATTAGCTGATTTTTCTATTAATGGTTTACCCCTTATGTCTTCTGTTCCTCTATGTTTACAAGTAGGAGCAGGTAAGGCAAGTGACTACAACAAAAACCTAACCTACTTTGAAGGAAAAGTTGCAGGGAGTCTCCCAGCGAGAGAAAAATTTAGTAAATCTTCCGAAACAATAGACTGCAATCTGAAAAATTGGGTCCTTGTAAAAACTCAAAATGGGAACGAGGGGTGGATTCAGAAAGAAAAATTAAATTCAAAACTACAATTGAAGCTTCCTGCGAACGAACTCAAAACATGCAACATGCAACAAAGTTGCTTGAGCGAAATAAAAAAAATTAATGGAAATATTTTAAGTTCAAAAGGAGGAAGAGTAAGTCTTAAAGTTGCTCATCTTAAGGAATACGGTGAACCAGACATAACAAGATATGACGCTGGCGAGTGCATAGCTGGATGGGGTCGTCTCGCTCAACCTCAAAATGCTCCAGGAAATGTTGATCAAAAGAATATCGATGAATTGAAGAATGCGCTTGATAAATTTAAATCTAAAGCAGCAGAAACATATAAATTTCCAGTTAATGATTGGGACAACAGCAAAAACCCTTTTCAAATAGTTCCTATAGGATCTTTAGAACATAACATTAATGAAGCTCAGAATTGTGTTAATAATAAATTTAAATGTGAGTTCGCTTTTGATAAATACATAAAAGCACTAAAAACTTTTGATATGAACTCAATAGACTTAAATCATTTGCTTTCTTCAGCATCTGACTTTGCAACTATATTCCCGGTCTTGGTTTTAGACGCAAATACATCCGGTGGAGCAATTCAACAAATGCCTCCCGAAGCCGAAGAAAATTTAAATCTTCTCGTTAAAAATTGTTCAATAGATTCAAAATATAAAAAATCGAAACTGTTTTTTGAAAAGATCACTCAATTACGAAAGAGCTATACAAGCGCATTTCATGATAGGTTCCTCCTGGACACTGAAAAAATTAAGGAGAAAATCGATACTTGTAGATTTGTGAACTATCTTGATAAAAAAGTCGAAGCAATGCCAGAACATTCCAAATATTGTAATGCGACTGTTTCAATACCTATCAAGATAGAGTCGGGCATGAATGGAAGCTCCTTAAATCGGAGAACAATAGATGTTAATTTATTAAATAAAATTTTATTGTCTGTGAAAAGTAAAGATGATTTTCTACTGGCAGCATTGGAAGAAAATTATGCAGAGATGGGAAAAATGGAATTTCCACAGGAAGTAAAT
Source organism: uncultured Bacteriovorax sp. (assembly GCA_946482295.1). The sequence goes on from CAMLRB010000003.1 coordinate 4,564, forward strand.
TGTTCATACGATCCCTTTAAAACTGCAGAAATGATTAAATCCATCAGCACTTTAAAATGTGTCGACAAAATTTATATTTCAGATTTGTGGGTTCTTAAAAAAGTGAACAATGAAACAAGTAATGTTCTCTACTTGCCTTCTGGTAAAGGAAACGACTTTGAGGTTACATTAAAAAATGAATGCAAATAAAGTGATTTTAGCACTCATCTCTATAGTTCTTTTTGGGGGTGAAGTCACCGCATGCGAAGTGACGAAATTCCCTCTTAAAACTGAAAGTAAAGTTTCAGAGGACTCATTCTTTGACTACTTCTCAAAAACAAAAAGAGCTAATCTGTTCCAGTATTATTACTTCGAAGTCGTTCACAACAAAAACTCACCACTTCAGAAGTCTCTTTATAAATATTTAACTGCTGGCAAAGTTGCCAAAGATGAACAAATACAACTGGAAATACTTGAAAAACGCGGAAATAAAATTCTTAGCGAAAAAGAACTCTGTGAAGTGGTCAAAGAGTTCAGTTCTCACAGATAATTATTTTTTCATTTGAAGATATTGTTTTTGTAGTCGAGCGGAAACTTCTTTATCCATCAGATTGAAAATCTTAGACGCTTTTGATGTTTCAATTTCTGATAAAATTCTAACAGAAAGATCAGGATCTTGAACCGTTAAAATATCGGCTGCATTTTGTGGCTTCATCGCAGAGATAACCTCCACCATTTGAGTCACTCGTTTATCTGCTTGTGCATTTTTTTCATCTACACAGCCTAAGAATTTTTTCTGAGAAGCTTGAAATTCAACAATGTTTTTTTTGAAATCAGCAATATTCAAATCTAATTGCTCTTGTTGTTTTTTAATAGCAAGTTCTTTAACTTTTAACGCTTCTTCCTTTTCAAGAAGCTCTTTGGAGAATTCTACGAGATTGCCACTCCCAGCTTTTTTCATAACTTTTTCAACTTCAGTCAACACAGCTTTTTTAAATTCTTCCTCTGTGTATTCGCGTTTACCTGTAGCAGCTGTTGGAGTAGCTGGTTTTTTAACCGCTGGAGCTGCAAAAGCCGTCGAGCTAAAAGTTATTAAGGTGACGAGTGCAATGAGTTTCATAATAATCCCTTCGATCCATTCGAGCGCATCATTAAAATTTCTTCAATGGCTTCCTGCTCTTTCTTTTCTTTATCTTTTTTCCATTCAACTTGTTTTTTATCTTTAAAATTTTCTAATACTTTTACTTCACCACGAGCTTCAGCAAGTTCTGCAATTTTTTTGTCGTACTTCTTTTTTAATGACCAAAGAAGGTTTTCTTTGTTTTTGATATCTTCTTTTTTTCCCTGAATGAAATAAGGGAAAAATTGAATCATCTGCCCAGCTGCTGGATCTTTCATTAATTCTTCTTGGGCCACATATGTTTCATCAATAGCTTTATTAGCAGCTGCTATTTGCTCTTCAACAGTTGAAATTTCTTTTAAAATTTCTCCTAGTTCGATTTTAATTTTCTTCTCTTTAAACTCTCTTACTTTGAGAAGTCCATCGAGCTTAAATTTAAACTTCTGGGCCATTATTTAATGTTCTCCGCCTTTCTCGCGATTTCGACCATACGATCAAAAAGAGATTCAATAGAAAGAAACTCTGTCATTCCATGATTCTGACGGAGAAGACCCATAAGATCTTCATAGATAATGAGCGCTTTATCTACTTTAGGATTCGATCCTTTTGCATACGCTCCTACGTTAATAAGATCTTCGTTAGCTTTATAGGCCGCCATTAAATCTCTTAAGTGAGAAGCCACAATTCTATGTTCTTTTGTTGCAACTTTCCCCATAACCCTCGAGAGACTTGCAAGAACGTCAATAGCGGGAAATTGGTTTCGAGAAGCTAGTTCACGAGATAAAACAATGTGTCCGTCGGCAATCGCTCTTACAGCATCCGCAATTGGTTCATCCATATCGCCCCCTTCAACGAGAACGGTATAAACTCCAGTGATTGATCCAGCACCAGCTTTTGTTCCTGCACGTTCCATTAACTTTGGAAGACGAGCAAATACAGAAGGTGTATAACCTTTCTGTCCTGGCGGCTCGCCAGCTGAAAGTGAGATCTCACGATTCGCCATTGCAAAACGTGTAATTGAATCCATCATCAAAAGTACATCTTGATTTTGATCACGGAAATATTCTGCTATCGTTGTTGCTACATAGGCAGCTTTCATTCTAATAAGGGCAGACGAATCAGAAGTTGCAACAACAACGACTGAACGTTTTAAACCTTCAGGTCCAAGATCTGATTCAATGAATTCTAAAACCTCGCGACCACGCTCTCCGATGAGAGCGATGACGTTGATGTCTGCACTGGAATTTTCAGCAATCATACCTAAGGTAACTGACTTACCTACCCCCGAACCGGCCATGATGGCAAAACGTTGCCCTTTTCCCGCCGTCATAAAACAGTTGATAGCATGAATACCAGTATCCAGTGGCTCTCTAATTGGCGGACGATCTAACGGATTAATCGGTTGACCGTAAATACTCCTCGCCTCTACGTTTACCTGATCAATGGGACCTTTTCCATCAATTGGGTTTCCTTGGAAATCGATAACTCGGCCAAGGAATGCTTTCGATATTTTAATTGTTGTTGTGAGATCTTTTAGATAAACGCGAGTTTCAGAATTAATCCCTGAGAGCTCATCGTACGGCATGGCCATACAACGGTTTCCGTTAATTCCTACAACTTCTCCAAGAGACTTATCACCAAACTCTGTGATGAACTCAACGTTAGAACCAATGGGTGCACGGGGAAGGTTAATTTCGAAAACCATTCCTTTATTAGCAAACACTTTTCCAATTTTTTGAAAAGGAGAAGAGTATTCATAATTTTTGTGAATTGAGGAGAGGTCTAATAACTTATCCATTTAATCTCTCCAAAAGTTAGACTTTAGCTAATACATCTTCAAACAATTTATCTAAACTCTTAAATTGCTCTTCCATTGTTGCGTTAATGATTCCATTTTCAGATTCAACAATTATTCCTTTTGTTTGAACCGAAGAATCAATTTCGATACGCACGTTTTTAAGTTCACCTAAACGAGATTGAACATGGTCTAAAACTTCAGGCATCTTTGAAAAGTCTTTTGGATTTACTTGAATGAGTAAATTATTACGAGTTTGCATTTCAAGCAGTAATTTTTCCAAAAGTCTTTCAACATACTTTCCATCATCATCAAGCTCTCTAAGAACAATCCATTTGCTTAAGTTTCTTAGCAATTGATAAATTTCTTTCTTTTGCTGAGTGAGAATTTCTTCTTGTGTGTTAAGAACATCAGTGATCATTTCTGAGAAATTCTCCAGTTTTTGGTCAACTGCATTTCTCATTTGATCGAAAATTTCTTCTCGTCCTTGATTAATACCTTCTTCAAAACCAGCTTTATAGGCTTGATCTTGAATTTCCTGAACACGACGCTTAACCTCTTCTTCAACTTTATCTTCGTATTCTTGTTCTTCCTGATCTTTAAGACCACGGAATTTTTCTACAATCGGATTAACTTTGAACTGAGTCGACTTAGCAAAAGTACGTTCACTTTTAATAGCTTTTTGAAATTCAGGTTTCTGAGCAACCTGAGCTACATCCATCAATGGCTTGAATTCAAACAATTTTACGTCAGAACTCCCTTCTTCAATTTCATTGAAATTTTGAAACTGATATTCGGATACGTCTGAAAATTGCTTAACCATGCCCTAATCCTTAAGAATAATTAACGTGAAATCTGTGCTTGTCCCTTAGATTGCAATTCTAAAAACTTTTGAACCATTTCATCTTGAGCACTTTCAATAACTGAAAGTTTTGTTCCATCAATATTCTTCAATGTTTCATTCAGCATTGTAGAAGCTTGAATTGACATATTGCTGAAGATTTTTTGCTTAAAATCTGTTGAAGCAAGCTTTAATGCAAAGAGAAGTTTTTCTACAGGTACTTCACGTAGAATATTTTGCAATCCTTTATCATCAACATATTTAAGATCATCAAATTCATAAGTTCCTTTAACTGCCATAACCAATATCTCCTTAAATTATTATACGAGTGAATCACCATCAGAACCGCGTGCAATGAACGCTTTCCCTTGAGACTCAAGTTCTTTACATTTTTGAACCATTTCAGCTTGTGCTTTTTCAACATCTGAAAGTTTAGTAGGCCCAAGAGCATCAAGATCTTCACGTAACAATGTAGCCGCACGGTTAGACATATTTTTGAAAAGCTTTTGCTTGATTTCATCAGGCGCAGTCTTCATTGCAATAACAAGTTTTCCATTGTCCACTTCGCGTAGAAGGTTCTGAATACCTTTGTCGTCCACGTAAATAAGGTCGTCGAAAGTAAACATAAGTTTTCTAATTTCTTCTGCAAGCTCAGGATCTTTTTCTTCAACACGAGACATGATGTTCTTCTCAGTGTTTTTATCCATAAGGTTGAGCATGTCTGCGATCGGCTCAACACCACCAAGCTGATTCGTATCAATAGAGCCAAGAGTACTAAGTTCAGTTTTAAGTACATCATCAAGCTGAGAAATAAGTTCTGGCGAAACGTAGTCAAGGTTGGCCACACGAAGAACAACTTCGGCCTGAAGTCCCTCTGGAAGTCTTCTAAGAACATCAACTTTTCTTTCAGGTTGCAAGTGCGCAACGATAAGAGCAATTGTCTGAGGGTGCTCGTTGATAAGAAAGTTTGAAAGTGTTCTTGTATCTACAAGTTCAAGTGATTCAAGGGTATTTGATTGTCCAACTTCAACAATCTGACCAAGAAGTTGCTTAGCACGGTCTTCACCAAGAGTATTGATAATGAAATCACGGCCTCTGTTTTCTGCAAAGAGTAGATCGTTTTCTTCGTTCAATTGTTTATAGAAATCTTCAAGCACGCGCTTAACCATCCAAATGGGAGCACGTTTTACGTTCGACATTGCATTGATCATTCGCTTTACATCGTTGTCTTTCATATTTTGAAAGATCAATTGAGTAATGTTCATTCCTAATGAACTTAGCAATAATCCGGCGCGATCTTGACCGTTAAGGAGGGCGTACTCCGTATCGGGATCTAAAGTGTTGTCGTCTAATGCTGCCATAATGACCTCTATCTCATTCGCACTTAAGCGATTTGTTTATCCGATTCACTAGCATGGATCATCTCGTGGATAATCTGAGCCGCTTTGCTTGGGTTGTTCTCAACCAGAGCAATAATTTTTTCTCTCAGCATGTTCCCTTCAATCTTTTCAGGGTTCAGCTTCTCCTCAATTTGAGGTAATGCATCTTCCAGGCCAGGTAGGCGTTGATTAGCTTGCACCTTTTCAAGTTCTTCAAGAGTACGAGGTAAGAAGTCCTCCACCGTCTCGATTGTATTGTCTGTAACCCATTGGATAAATGGACGAACAACCAGGAAGAAGAACAATGAAATCGTTAATCCTACAGCAAGATATTTTACGATATTTCTAATAAGTTCACGGTTTGCTTGTTCTTTAAGAATAGCATCGGCTACAGACATATCTTCGCGGGCGAATTCCATGTTTTTAATGACCAATTTGTCACCACGTTTTTCAGAAGTACCCAAAGTGCTCGCTACGATTTGCTGGAAGTTTTCCAGATCGGCCTGAGTCCACTTTTCATACTTCATGATCGCGTTTCCGTTCTTATCTAATTGAACAGCTCCGCTTTCATCTAATACAGCTACGCGTTTTCCATCGATCATAACCGCTGCTGAAATTGACTTTACACTTGCAGCTGGCTTCTTCGATTGAGTTACTTTTGTTGGAACGTTAAAGTTTCTAGTTGTTAATTCTTTAGTAACGTTATTTTTAGTTTCTGCTACACCAGGTTGCGGTTCTTCACCTGGAAGATTCGAGCGAGCCCCTGCAATTCCTTGCGGAGAAGGACGAGATCCATTGATCGACTGTGCATTCTTAACTTCTGAAATAACTGCTGAGTTTTCTTGATCGTAAGAAGTTTCTGTTGAAACTGCTTCGGTGTAATCAAGATCCACAGTAACTTTCGCCACAACTTTTCCATCTCCAACAACTTTGCTTAAGATGTCTTCAATATGTCTTTCATATTTTTGGTTTAATTGAGCTTCCAGTGCCATACGATTTGCCGTGGCTGCTGTCATTGGATCACCAATGTTCTCAGAAAGTTTCTTTCCACGATCATCAAGGATAACTACATTTTCAGCACGCATTTCTTCAACCGAAGAAGCTACTAGTGAAGCAATACCTTTAATTTCTGCAGGAGTCAGAACAACACCATTATTTAACTCTAGGACAACAGAGGCTGAAGGTGCTTTTTTCTCTGCTACGAACGGTGAAGATTCTGGAATTGAAATGTGAACACGAGCACGCTTCACACCCTGAATATACATAATTGATTTAACAAGCTCTCCTTCAAGAGCTCTTTGCTTATTAACTTTTTGAACGAAACTTGTTGTACCGAAAGATTGTTTATCGAAAACTTCATACCCAACAGTTCCAGAAAAAGAGTGACCAAGCTTAGCGATTTCTAATCTCCACACACCTACTAGATCTTCTGGAATAGAGAGTGTTTTACCGTCATCTGATGTCTGGTAGGGAATTTTCTTTTCTTCAAGGATGATCGCAATTTTTCTTGCGTCTTCTTTATTAAGGTCAGTATAGAGGACGTCATAACGAGTTTTAGAGGCCCAAACCACAATTCCCGTCATCGCAGCAAGAATCATACATGCAACGACGATGAACCCGATTTTTTTAGGTGTATCAAGTCCGTTAAAGAACTCTCTAAAATTTCGGTAAATCTTTTCTAAAATATCTTGCAAGGGAATCCTCCTGATTAACTAGTCTCACATCCTGTAAAACCGTTATCCTCGCCAACACACTAACCAAAAACCAATAGAAAATGGGCGAAGCCCATTTTCTACATCTGCATTCTCATAATTTCTTTATAAGCTTCGATTACTTTCATACGAACCTGGTTCATAGTCTTGAAAGCAATTTCAGCATTCTCTACCGCGAGCATTGTCTCGCTGATGTTTTTTGTTTGTCCTGAAGCAAGCTTTTGGATTGCTTTGTTTGCTTCCTGTTGCATGCTGTTTACTTCCATCAAAGAGTTCGCCAAAACTTGGCTGAAACTTTGAGGAGCAATATCACCAGTCGCTTTTCCAGGAGTCAGTTCATTAAAAGTTGGAAGAGTGGCCTGTTCAATTGAGGCACTCTTGGTCCAATCTTGCGTGCTGTAGTTACTCAGCATCTTGTTCATGTTCCCTAGATTTTCAATTGCCATTTCTATTCTCCGTTATATTAAAAAACTTAGTTCTTTCCAATTTCAAGATCTTTCATCGCCATACTTTTAGCTGTGTTCATTGCATTGATGTTGGCTTCGTAGGCGCGAGAAGCTTCAATCATATTGGCCATCTCTTCCATCGTGTTGATGTTTGGGTAGGCCACATACCCTTCAGCGTTTGCGTCTGGGTGATTTGGTTCATACTTTAAGATCGGCGCTTTTTTACTGTTTTGAACTTCCATTGCATGAACAGTTTGCGCTTTTTCTTCTAACTCACCTTCGAGAATTTCTGCGAAGGATTCACGTGCTGGCTCTGAACCAAAGACAACTTCTTTTGGTTTATATGGTCCGCCTTCTGCTGTTCTTGTGACTTGAGCATTGGCTATATTCGAGTTAATGGCCGCCATTCTTTTTTTGTTGGCCGTTAATCCCGAAGAGCTGATTTTTAAACTTGTTAGTAAATCCATTTTTCCCTCTCAACCTAAGTTAGCTATTGGCCTGAACCAATCGCATATTTTAGGAGACCCAATTTTTTGTTAAGTAACTGTACAGTTGCATCGTACATAACTTTATTTTCAGCCATCTCTGCCATCTCTTGATCGCGGTCAACGTTGTTGCCGTCCAAGCTCGTGACACCGTTACTTTCTTCGTAAATTTCTGGCTGCAAATTATTGAAGCCTCCGCTGCCAACATTAAAATGTTTGGCATCGGAAGCATTCATTTTCATTTCATTGTCGACATCAAGAGCGCGAGCAAGTGCTTCTTCGAAATCGATTTTCTTCGCCTTGTATCCTGGAGTTTCAGCATTGGCGATGTTCGAAGCAATCAACTCTTGACGAAGCTGTCTGTATTTCAGTGATGCAGCTAAGGCCTGAATCGTTGTATCGTCAATCTTCATTGCCTATCTCCTACTATCTTAGGTTAACGAAGTACGATGAACCTTCTGTTCTGTATTCATTGATCTTATTTCTAAGAGTTCTGATTGAAACACCAAGGATTTTTGCCGCTTGAGTTCTGTTTTCAGATGTGTGGATCAATGCTTTTTTGATAAGAAGTTTTTCAGCGTCTTTCAGTGACATAAGTCTTACGCCTTCTGAATCATCTTCGCTCATGAAGTTAACAGATTTTTTGTCAGATACTTCATATGCTGATTCATCAAGAAGTGAAGAGTTATTGCTCACTGAGCTTGAGATTACTTGTTTTAATTCATGGATGTTGTTTGCCCAGTAGTGTGAATTGATTCTGTCCATAGCGATTGAATCGATCTGAACTTGAGATTCTTCAGTTCCAGAAAGTTCGGCCATGAAATGACGGGCAAGTCTTTGAAGGTCTTCTTGTCTTTCGCGAAGTGCTGGGATGGTAACAGCGTTGTTTGCGAAGATTGTGTAAAGTCCACGATAGAATCTTCCAGCGCCAACAAGCTTTGAAAGGTTTTTAGTTGTTGTAGCAACTAAGCGAACATCGATATCGTAGTCTTCAAGTTCATTGATAATTTTGTGGAGTCTTTTTTGGAATTCTTCATCGAGGCAGTCGATGTTTGCAAATACAACAGTTCCTCTGTTTGCTGCTTCAAGGATTCCTTTGTTGAATCTTCCTGTAGCATTGTCTCTGTGACCAAGGATGCGGTTTTCTACTTCTTGAGCTGGGAGTGAGCAGTCAACCAATTCGAAAGCTTGGTTTGCTCTGATAGAATTCTCATGGATGAAGCGTCCTAGAGTTCTTTTACCTACACCGTTTTCGCCAACGATTAATACGGCAGCTTTGCTTACTGACAAGTTCTTTGCTTGTTGAAGAGCTTTCTCTACTCTAGTGTCCGTTCCAAAAAGTTCTACCTTAATCGTTTCCATCTGACCTCCTGTCATACGAATTGCCTCCATCCTATGAAGCTATTTATAAAATTTTTTCTTTCAAATTCAGTAAACCAAGTTCACTTTTTACCAGCTCTTTAATGTACTCCGAAGTTCCCTGATCATTCACTAAGCTGTTAAAGATTTCTCTTCCCTCTTTAACTTTTTGATTCGCGATCATTGCCTGTCCTAAAAGGTAATTTACCCGTCCTGAGTAAATTGATTTCGGGTAGGCTTTCTTGAAGTCATTAATCTTCTTTTCAAATAGCATGTAGTTTTCAGTTTTCCCGAGCCCAGCAGTTATTTCGATACCGAGATAGGCAATTCTTTCCCGGACAGTTTGGATATAAGCATTGTCCGTGCCAAAAGTAGTGGTGTCGTTTAGTATGGCTGCACTTACTTTCAGGAATTTATCAGTCTGCCCAAGTTCATAGATGGAGTCAGTATAGGCCCGAATCATGTCCGCAACTTCACTAGGGTCATAAATAACCCGTTGTTCTTGGCGGGAAAAGAATTTTTCAAAGTGAGAGATTGCTCCAGTATAATCTTTCTGATTAAAAGAGATTAATCCCTTGTAGTAATTTGATTTGTTATAGCTTGGAACACGCTTCTCAAATTCAGCAATATTCTTCTGAGCAAGATCCCAGTTTTTAAGTTTAACGTCTTTAACGATCGCTAATTCGCTTAAAAGGTCAGATGCTTTTAGCTCTTGATTTCTATCAATCCACATTGGGAATGTTCTATTTGGTGTGTCTTTTAGCTTCTCAAACGCAGCATAAACTTCGTCAAAGCCTTTATAGAGACTAAGTCTCACATAAGAGCTTCCAACAACAAAATTCATATATGGATCAAGAGCAACTTTATCAACGTATTTATCTTTGTATGTCTGCCACGCTTTAATCACTTGTGAATATTCTGCTTTTTTATAGAGATCAGAGATGATTCCATAAACAATTTCAGCACCATCACCTTCAAAAATACGTGCATCAATTTTCGCCATTCCTACTGTTGGAATAAGTGAAAGATAAGCTAAAGCTTCTTTATATTTTCCATCAACAATAAGAGTTCTTAAACGAACTTGCTGAAGAAGTTTAGTTAGATTCTTATCTGTTGCCGCTACACCTTTATCATTCTCTAAAAAAATTCTGATTTCTTGATCACGATCACTAAGTACTTTCTTTCTCACACTTCTGAAAGCGACATACCGAATACGAGCTTCGTAAGAAACAGCGCCATCAACTGATGAATCAATTGCTTTTTTATAAAGATCTAGAACTTGTTCGTAATTCTTGTCCATTAAATCAGCACAAAGAGCGATACGAAGATTTGCATTCGAAGCTACAAATTCGTAAGCGTAATTTTGAACAAAGTCCGTATAGAGATTCATGGCTTCTTGGAACCGTCCTAAACGGAAGTAAGCTTCAGCCGTGTTGTACATGATCACTGGGTCAATTGGTTTAGCCAAAGCAGAGCGATTAGTTTCATAAAGCTTCACCAGGCCCATCAAATCATTGCCACGGAGGTATGCAAAGCTTTGGTAGGCCAGTAAAGTTTGGGCGGGAACTACTTTTTTAATAGTTTTTTCAGACGAGAGTTCTTTAATTTTTTCAATTTGGCCAAGCTTCGCAAGCGAGTTCAGCATCGCTTCAGCTGGAATATTAGACTCTTCAAAATCAAAATTGTCTCTTGTGCCTGCATAGTATGTTTTAGCAAGTTGAAGAGTTTTTAAGTGCTCACCTTTTTCCATATAGTGAGTAAGAAGATATTTATTGATTGCTTTCTTCATCTCATAGTTATCTGTTTTTTCAGATAGTGTTGAAAGCATAGCTAGAGCATTTTTAAACAGATCTGGATTTGGAGTATCAATGTTTTCACGAAGAATAGCATTGGCCTTAATAAATTCTACAAGCTCCCACTCAGCATTCATTCCGTATTTTTGCTGGAACAGCTTGATGGACTTATTCATCAATCCCCATTTTTTCTTGCGGTAAAGATTGATCGTTAATTGAAGGTGCGCTTCTTTATCACTTTTCTTGAACTGACGATTCGCAATCGGAAAGAACAATTCAGGGATTTTCGTCTTCATATTGACGACTTTCTTAGGAGCTGGAGCGATGGGATCGTAATCCCACATGAAAGTTGCTCCATAGCGGAAGTCTCTATATGGTTTTTTAGAATCTGCTTCTTCAGCATCTAATTCAGCTTGAGATTTTTGACCTATCTTCTTTGGATCGACAATAAAGCTTGAAATGTCGGGATCAGAACTGATCTTTTTTTCTAGGGCAATATCTTTATTTTTTGGCTCGAATGGTTTGGCGATTGAAGTTGTTGTTACTTTTTTTGCTGAAATAATTTTTGGTTCATCGTTCCCAGTTTTTGGAGAAGTAGCGACTCTATTTTTTGGAAGAATTTCAATTTTTGTCGGCGGTTCAACTTTTACGTCTTCTGGTTTTACTACTGCAGCTTTATTTAAACTTACTGAATCTCCATCCATCCAGAAGTCGACAACATACTTCTTGTCTCTTTCACGATAGAAACTGAACATTTCCACATTTTCATTCTTCAATTCGATTTCTATCGCCATAGCGTTCAGTGAATTCCCACCGCTCGCGCTATCGACGAATTGAATTTTAGAAAGATAAAGAGGATCTAAAGTAATTGAAGAGAGTTCATCTTTAAGATTATTGAATACAGTTGGGTTTAAAGTTTTAATAACGACTTTATTTCCAACTTTGCTAAATTGAAGTTGATCGCGACCTGTAAAAAGGTTCCAACGAAGATATGTCGTGGCCTTTTCTTGATCTAATAAAGCTTGTGCGAAGGAATTATTTTCCAGAATAATTAGTGACAATAAAAATATCGTCAAAAATTTGAAGAATTTTTTTTGTGGGCACATTTTTACGAAACATCCTGTTCGCATCAAATTGTCCTTTACGTTTGACTGTCAATTCGAGGGCCACATTCATCCTGAACTGGCGTACTCTTGTTGAAAGTTTACCTGTTTTTGTAAATTTTTAAAGGAAAATTTTTCTCAGCGGCAAAAAAGTCTCGTCAAATTTGTGACAGGCAAATTTTTTATCTGTTTACAATAATTTAGTCCGACCTTCTAATGGACATATAAGGATAGAATTAAACCCAACCAAAATAGAGTGTTATGAACGCGATTCGATTAATTACTATTTTATTGTTTGTTACTTCATGTGCTTTTTTTCAGACTCCCGAAACTGGAAATTACTCTAAAAGCACTTCTGTCATCAATCCACTAACAACTATGACACTTACTCCGTGGACGACTATGAAAAGCGAAGGCAATGACTTCACTATGTTTAATAATCTCACGAAATCATATTTTCTTTTTAACAGTGCCTGTAGAAAAAACGAATTCAATTCGCTCAACACTCTCACTTCCTCAATGCTGGCAGGGATTGAAGATTTAGAATTTTTAGAAAGAACAAAAACTGATCATCAAGGACGTGAAGCAGCTCTTGTGACAGCTTCAGGAAAGCTTGATGGGGTAACAAGGTTCTTTAAAGTACTCACTACCCAAAAGAACAATTGTATTTATGACTTCGTTCTCATCGCTATTAATAAAAATACGCTTGAGAAAGATACCGCTGATTTTAACAGCTTCACTCAACATATAGTGCTTAAATGAATTTAATCTTCGAGCAAAAGATTGAGCGGGTAAAAAAATTCTTCATCTTTGTTGGTGAAATATTCGCTTTATTTTTTGAAACCCTAAAATGCTCAGTAACAGGTCCTTTCTATGTTTCACGATTGATGGAACAAATTAATTTATTAGGATTTGGCTCTACTTCAATCACTGTAGTTATCGGACTCACCATGGGTCTAGTCATGACTTTGAACTTTGGGTATGGACTCGCCAAGTTTGGTGGAACTCTTTACGTTCCAGCTGTCGTTTCATTATCACTTGCTCGTGAGATGGCCCCACTTTTTACTTCATTGCTTGTTGCTGGTCGAGTTGGTTCAGGCATTGCTGCCGAAATTGGATCAATGAATGTTACTCAGCAAGTAGATGCTATTCGAGCGTTAGGAACATCACCCGTGAGAGTACTTGTTGTTCCACGCTTCTGGGCACTCGTTATCTCTCTCCCCCTTTTATCTGCACTCTCATTTGCTGTAGGTATTATTGGTGGGATGATAGTTTGTCGAACAGAATTTGATATTGTTCCAGGCTTCTATCTTTTCAAAGTTTTTTCTACTGTAAAATTTCATGATTATATGTCTGGACTAGTGAAGTCTGTGGCCTTTGCAGGCATCATTACTATTTTTGCTTGTTATAAAGGCCTCAACACTCGCGATGGTACTAAAGGTGTCGGTGTCTCTACGACTTGGGTTGTAGTAACAGCTTCCATACTCATCCTCATTACTGACTTTTTCATCAGTAAAGTCTTTTTGGTGATTTGGTAATGAAAGAAGTACTACTCGAACTCAAAAACATTCACAAAAGTTTTGGAAATCATCATATCCATAAGGGGATAAATCTCACTCTCCACAAAGGAGAAAGCCTTGGCTTACTAGGTGGATCTGGTACAGGTAAATCCGTTCTCCTTCGCTCTATAATAGGTTTAGAGAGAATTGATCAAGGAGAGATGATCTTTAAAGGTGAACGCTATGATCAATTGACTGAAAATCAATTGAAAAGTATTCGCATTAAAATCTCATACTCATTTCAAAGTGGTGCTCTATTCGACTCTATAAACGTTTTCGAAAACATCGCGTATCCGCTTTTTGAGCACACTCGTTTTAGTTATGGCCAAATAAAAGATAAAGTTGCAGAGATGTTAAAGTTGATCGATCTCCCTGGCAAAGAAGAAGTCATGCCTTCAGACTTATCAGGAGGTATGCAGAAACGTGTGGGAATGGCCCGCGCAATGATCTTAAATCCTGAAATCGTTTTATACGATGAACCCACTGCTGGTCTAGACCCAGCCAATACACTTAATGTTGTTTCTCTTATGCAAAAACTTAAGGAAAAAGGTTTAGCTTCAATATTCGTCACTCATGATATTCCATCTGCACTCTCTCTTTGCGATCGCATCGTAGTCCTGCATGATGGAAAAATTATATTCAATGATACTCCAGAAAAATTCCAACAATCTGATGATCCGATTGTTAAAAAGTTTAGTTTAAGGAACGACTAACATGTTTAAACCAAGCGATAAAAAGAATTATCTTATCTCAGGCATTTTCATTACTATCCTTTTGGCCATAGTGAGTGTCACCATATTCATGCTCGATAAACAAAACCCACTTTTCTCCAGTCGAATTTATCTAAAGACTGAAGTGAAGAATGCTCAGAACCTAAAAGAAGGTGCAGCTGTTCAACTTAAGGGGATTAAAGTCGGGAGTGTAACAAGCATTACCTTTAAAAATTTAGATACACTCGTTATTAATTTAGCAGTTAATAGTGAATACTCAGAATGGATCAAAAAAGATTCATATCTCGCTTTCAAAACACAAGGTGTGTTGGGCGATAAATTTCTAGAAATCCTTGGTGGTACGATCGAATCACAACCAGTTAGAGAAGGTGACATTTTAGCAACAAATGAATCCTCTCAAATTGATCACATCATAGAAAAAGGTGAAGACCTTATGGTGGCGGCCGGAAGTATTCTCACTAAAATGGATAAAATTGTTTCAAGTGTTGCGGACAATCGTTTAGAGAGAGTACTTTATAATGTCGAAAGCCTAACAGCTAATGCAAATAAACTGATGTCTACTTTGAACGACAAGAATTTCTCCCAATCAATTGCCAACATGAAAACAAGCACAGATTCTATTGTGAAGATGACTAAAAGAATTGAAGAAGGTCCTGGGACAATGCACGCCCTTATCTATGACCAGACTCTACACGAAGACCTGAAGACTCTAGTTGGCGGAGCAAACCGTAACAAAGTTTTGAAATACTTTATTCGTGAATCAATCAAAAAAGGTGAATAACGAAAGCGTTCTAAAGTTCATGAAGGGCCGCATAGCTTAGAGATTTCGATTCGAAGAGAATTTTCTTTTGTGATTTTTCCATTTCAAGCTCGAGAATCGGATCCGGAAAACAATGAGCGTATGTCACAATCATTTTATTGTGGGCCTTCTGAAAATCATTTAACTCCACAGCATTCTTAACAAACGTAATATTGTTAATTTTAAATTTAGAAAAGTAATGATCATACCATTCTGGATCACCGCACATCACCAGCACCGGAAGTGAGGAATAATCTCGTGCAATGATTTCGGCAGATGTCCTGAACTCTGTTTTAAAAACTCTTCCGTAGTAATTTAATACATACATTGGACGATAGAGCATGAGAAGTGTACATCCCAGCATGAACGCTAACTTTTCCGTTTTTTTGGAATAAGCGCGATCGATGATTGTGCCAATACTCAGATAGAGAAAAGGCAGAGTGAACAATAGATTTTTTTCATAAAAATATTTTTTAGCTCCATTAGAATCAGCAATAAAAATGAAAACAATATTTAAAAGGAAGATTCCCCATAAGTAATAGTGTTCAAGATTTAATCTAAATTTATTAAAATGTTTTTTTAAACATAAGAGAGCACTAATCGCTAAAAAACTAGCTGCTGATATCATGAGAATGTTCACATATCCGCTTTCGCTGTTGTCACTAAACCAGTAAGGGCGGTAAAAAAAAGCAAATTCCAGCATCGACTTTATATAACTAAAGAGATTGGGTGAAGCATTGATGGGCTTAGGAATACTCCAAACAGAAGTCTGTTGAATTAAAACCATCATCCAGGGTACAAAGGCCATGAGTATCCCTAGAGTAAAAAGCAGATTATGTTTAAATAAAGAACGTTTCAGAAGCGTTGAGACAATCAAAATTTGTAAAACAAAAAATAGTCCTAAGTAATGAGTATAGATTAATACAAGTGCACTGATTGCTAATCCAAGTTTTGTTTTAACAGTTGCAATCTCGCGATGATAATCCAAAAACAAAAACGCAAAGAGGAGCGTAAAAAAAACAAGTGCTGAATTGTAACGCATTTCCTGTGAGTAATAGATAAGTGGACCTGAGACTGCAGTCATCGCAGTTGCAATAAGTGCTCCTTGCTGACCTATTATGCGCCGACCGAAGATATACGTGATAACAATTGTCGCTATCCCGAAAAAAGCGCTAGGAGCTCTTAGAATCCAATCTGAAGCTCCAAACAGACTACGAACACAGTAGATGAAAAAATGATATAGAGGTGGACTGAAATCAGGCTTTTCAAGGTAACGAGAAAAGAATTCGCGGAATCCTTCTACGTTCGTGTAATACACTGAAACGAGCTCTTCGTACCAGAAGGATTGAAAATCCAATTTCGTAAATCTAAGGATTGCACCAATGATGAGAATGAAGGCAAAAAGCTTATGCCTTTTTATTTTTTCCATCAAACTAGTTCAGCGTGATGAAACCTTTCTTCTTCATCTTCTCAATTAACGTCGTTCTATTCATCGATAATAATTTCGAGGCCTGGTTTTTGTTTCCGCCAGTAACAGCGAGAGCTTGATTGATGAGTGAATCTTCGATGTCAGAGAGAAGTTGCTTAAGATCTACGCCAACTTCTGGAAGGGTAATGAGTTCTTTATAAGAATCAAAATTAGCTGGAGCTTGTTTGAGGAATTTTGCAGGTAGGTCTGAAACTTTAATTTGGTTTCCACCTTTCAGGATAACTAGACGTTCAATGAGATTTTCTAGTTCACGAACATTTCCTGGCCAGTCATAACCGATGAGCATCTCTAGGGCTTCATCATCGAACTCAATGTTGTTTCTACCATCGGCTGAAACAAATTTTGAAAGGAAGTAAGAGATCATAAGTGGGATATCTTCTCTTCTTTCACATAGGGCCGGAACTTTTATAGGAATAACATTGAGGCGGTAATAAAGATCTTCGCGGAAGTTGCCATCTTGAACGGCTTCTTCAAGATTGCGGTGGGTGGCAGTGATGATACGAACGTCGATTTCTGTAGTATCAGTACTCCCTACTCGCTCGATCACTCGATTTTGAAGGACGCGAAGAATTTTAACCTGTAGAAGAAGTGGCATATCACCAATTTCATCTAAGAAAATTGATCCTCTATGGGCCATTTCAAAACGGCCTTTACGAGAAGAGATAGCTCCCGTGAAGGCTCCCTTTTCGTGACCAAAAAGTTCACTCTCCAGAAGTTCACTAGGAATAGCTCCGCAATTAACAGAAACCATATTGTGAGTTTTTCTTGAAGAGAGGTTATGTAGTGCATTCGCAACTAGTTCTTTCCCTGTACCAGAAGGTCCCGAGATAAAAACAGTTGAATCGCTCGCCGCTACTTTTCTAATTCGTTCAAAAACTTGCTTCATTTGTTTTGAGCGCCCAACCATTCCACAGAAAATGTCATCAGGAGTTGGAGCTTCAATCTTGAAGCGGCTTTGAAACAAATGAGAAGTGTTTACTTGTGAATTCGCTGTTGTGATTTTTGTAGAAGCAACATCAGTTGCCGTGAAAAATGACATCGGAACATTTAATTTTTTTGTGAAAGCTTTCGTCACTAGATCTGAAAGAACATCCAACTCAAAAGGCTTCGTTAAATAGTGAAAAACACCTTTTTTCGTTGCATTGATTGCAGTTTCAATTGAAGCGAATCCTGTCATTACGATTGAAACAAAATGATGTCCACGCTCTTTGAGAAGATCAATCAATAATAAACCGTCTGACCCACCAGCTTCAAAGCTGATGTCAGTGATTAGGCAAAAAGGTGTTTGATTGACGACAGTTTCAGATTTAATTTTTTTATCGAGTTCAAGAAGGCATTCAGTTGGTGAGAGATAATAGTGAACAGTGAGCGAGAGTTTTTTCTCCAGATACTTTTTTATCGTTGTTCCAAGAACACGATCATCTTCAACGAGATAAATATCGGGTAATTTAGTGTGATGTTGATTGTCCGACTTCGAAGAATCGGTCTCGTATGAAGTATGAAGAAATTGAAAATCGTTCACTAGGATCCTTCCTTGAAGATTTAAAAATCTGATAAAAATGGTCAATCCTATAGACCACGTAAAAATGCTAACAATGAAGTCGTCTCGGTGTCAATTTCTCAACAGGATATGAGGATTGGGGCAATAAATTCCGATCAAAATGATCGGGTGGCAAGTTAGTGAAAGTATTGTGTGAGCGTTTGCATTATTTGATCAGGTCCACCAAATACAAAATACAAGACTACTGATGTAAGACAAAATAAGACTAATGAACCCCAAAAATAAGCAATCTCTCGATAATCCTTCAACCAATACAAATAAGCGAAGTGGATACCTGTTAGACCTATTGGGACGGCCCAGAATGGCGTGTATTTGGCGATGAAAAGAAAAATTTCAAAAAAATTCAAATGCCGACCTACTTAGGTTTTGTGTTAACGGCAGCAGGAATTGCTACAGGGCGAAGGGCTTCGACTTCTTCTTTGGCCTTACGTTTTCCATCGAAGTTTTTATCGATCACCATTGCTGGTGTTTTTGTATTAACCACTGTTAATTTTGCATTACAGGCAACATCTTCAAGGCTTTTAAGCTCGGCCAGGTCTTCATCATCAGCGCTCGCTATGCACTCGCGGATTTCTTTACACTGCTCTTTTTGAACCTGTTCAGGACTCTTTTCAATAACCACACTTTTACCGTCAATCATCACTGTTTGAGTTGTGGGGATATCAAGGTTGCAGTTGGGGTCTAAAACCGCGGGTGAACGCGAGTTCTCGGCCATTGCGATAGTTAATGTTGTGAGTGCGGAGCTGAATAGAATAATGAACATTATCTTCATAAACACCATTTATCGTGCCATTCAACTGCCGCTTGTGCAACTGATCTCTATTTTCCCATTGCATAAAATCATTTAGGTAAGACCTGAATAATATCCTCTAAAAACTTATCTTGAGTGAAGCTAAGAACTTTATTTTTACGCTGATAGAGTTTTAGCGAAAAATCTAAACGATCTTGCGGAAGTAGATTGATGAGTTTCCCGCTTTTGATTTCCTTTTCAATACTAAACTTTGGCAACACAACAGCGCCCGCACCTTGAAGAGCGATTTCTTTATGAAGAAGCAAACCGTTTGTATTGAGTGTAATTTTAAAGTCAGGCCACTTCTTTTTTAATTTATCAAATGTAGGCAATTTTCTGGTTAAGTTATAATCTACTTCGCGCGAACCAATAAAACATCTTTCATGTTTTTTGGCAGCAGCACAGACAAATGAAAACTTTCTAATCCTTTCAATTTCAATCCCGCTCATTTCTTCCGGACCGTAAAAATAAAGAGCATAATCTAATTCATCACGGACTATTTTTTCACAAGCTTCTTGCGCCGTAAGATAAAGAACACTAATTTCAATCTTCGGATGATTCTTCATCCATGTTTTTAAGACAGGTAACAAAATATACTGAGCAATGAGATCATTCGTCGCTATTCTTATTTTTCCTCTTACTTCCTGGTCTTTTAATCCTACAAATTCTTCCAATTTCCGGACCTGAAAAAAGACCTCTTCAGCATATTTATAAAGCTCTCGTCCCTTCTCTGTAAGCTGTAGATTTCTCCCCTTCTTTTCAAAGACAGGAAACCCAGTATTGGCTTCAAATTTTTTAAGCATGATGGAAAGCGCTGGCTGCTGAATATTGAGAAGTAAACTGGCGTTTGTGACACTTCCAGTTTTAGCAACTTGATAGAAGTAATAGAGATGCAGAAGATTTGTATTCATATATTAAATATATCATACAACTAAATTATATATATTTTTATTTATTTCCCAAGTGGCTTATTTAAGAAGCACGGAGGAAACGATGAAACATTCACTTTTATCTCTGCTTCTGTTACTTGCCACGACAAAGGTTTATCCCTGGGGAGGCATCGGTCATCAAACAATGGGAGAAATTGCTGAACGTAACCTCACCACTGTTGCTCATCAATCCGTTACTGATATTTTGGGGCCTGAAAAATTAGCAGTCGCTGCTGTCTGGGCCGACGATGTAAGAGATGATCCCGACTATGCTTCCTTCGCGCCTTATCACTTCATTAGCCTAGATGATGGGCCTTACGGCTCTTCTCTTCCCGATCAAAAAGACTCCTTCACCATCCTTAAGAAAGTACCCGAGATATTAAAAGATAAAAACGCGCCAAGAAGTTTGAAAATGGTGGCCCTACGTTTTCTTATTCATATTGTAGGAGACGTCCATCAACCAATGCATATTGGAAAAAAAGAAGATAGTGGCGGAAACTCCTGTCATGTAATGTGGGACAAACAGAAACTTTCACTTCATCAAGTATGGGATGGAAAAATTATTGAGTACGACATCTCAAAGCTCCGTACAGGGCGCTCTCCTTTAAAGAATTACAACTTCATCAGTTATGCCGATGACATTATCAAGCTCAATCCACTTCCAACAACAAACGGCCACAATTTTCTTGAGTGGATAAACGAATCACAAGAATTAAGAAAACAAGCTTATCCCAGCAATGCTCCTTCATTATTTTGTAAAAGAGACTCATTAGAATTCCCACTGATTGAGGAAGACTACAAAAAAAGAGGAGCATTGATTACACAAGAGCGGCTTTATCTCGCTGGTCTTCGTCTCGCTCACTTACTTAACGATATTTTTAAAGATGGCACTAATCCGGGAACAAATGTCAGTCTATCCAAAAAACAAATCCTAGAACTCATGAACCTTAATAACGAAGTGGAGATAAAATGAAACAATTATTACTTATCATGTTGCTCATAACTAATGCCCACGCATCAGGATGTTTTCCTGATGATGTTCAGCTTGCGGAAGAAACTGTTCTCACAACTTTGCCTGATAACTTTGAAGGAAGCATGAACTGTTATGAAAACGGTGAATGCTCTCTGTACGCCTACAGTGACAAACCAGGTTACTGGCGTGAGTTTTATCGCCTGACGTTGACGGGCAATGCCCCACTAGTTCCTCAGCAAACTTTCAAAAAACTTGAAATGAAAATCTACAGACAATTTTTCGTCAGCTCATGCACTGAACTTTATCGCGTGGTGATTGGCACTGATGTGGATGGAAAAAGATTTCGTTCTGAAAAAGATCTTGAGGCGCTTTAAGCTAAAAAAAAGCCCTCTTCCGAGGGCTTTTTTGTTAGAAGTGTGATTTTAATTCTGCAAGACGATCTAGTTTTTCCCAAGGAAAAATGTCTCTACCAAAGTGCCCGTAAGCCGCAGTCTGAGAATAGATCGGCTTAAGAAGGTCAAGACGTTGAATGATCGCTTTTGGTCTCATATCGAACATTTCGTTAATCACTTTATTAAGTTTCGTCATTTCAACTTTCTCAGTTCCGAAAGTTTCAACAAGGAAAGAAACTGGCTTAGCAACACCGATAGCGTAAGCAACTTGAACAAGAGCGCGTTCAGCTAGGCCTGCAGCAACGATGTGTTTAGCTACATGGCGAGCAGCATAGGCTGCTGATCTGTCTACTTTTGAAGGATCTTTACCAGAGAAAGCACCACCACCGTGAGCGCCATGTCCACCGTAAGTATCTACGATGATTTTTCTTCCTGTAAGACCACAATCTCCCATAGGGCCACCGATAACGAAACGGCCTGTTGGGTTGATGAAGATTTTAGTATTGTTGTCGATGAGGTTAGCTGGAACTACTTTGTTGATAACTTCAGCGCGAACACCTTCTTCTATTTGTTTTAGAGTCATTTCTTCTGCGTGTTGAGTAGAAACAACGATAGCGTCTAGACGAGCAACTTTACCATTCACGTATTGAGCAGAAACTTGTGTTTTACCATCAGCGCGAAGAAGTGGAAGAGTTCCATTCTTACGAACTTCAGAAAGTCTGCGTGCTAGGTTGTGAGAAAGATCGATCGTTAAAGGCATAAACGAAGCTGTTTCGTTGATGGCGTAACCAAACATTAATCCTTGGTCACCAGCACCTTGTTCAAGATAAGTTCCTTCGTTTTCGTTAACACCCATTGCGATATCTTGAGATTGTTTTCCAAGAGCAACCGTTACACCACAAGTGTGAGCGTCGAATCCTTTTCTTGAATCATCGTAGCCAATTTTTGCAATTGTAGAGCGAACGATATTTTGGAAATCTACGTTTGCGTTTGAAGTGATTTCTCCTGCAAGCACAACTAGACCAGTTGTGATAAGTGTTTCACACGCAACACGTGACTTTGGATCCTGAGCAAGCATGGCATCCAATACTGCATCAGAAATTTGATCGGCGATTTTATCTGGGTGTCCTTCAGTAACAGACTCAGATGTAAAGATGTAGTCTTTCAACATAAATATATCTCCAAAAAGTGCGGTAAATAAATTTTACCTAAACAAATTATACTCTAGTGTATTTCGTGGACTATACATCGCCTTTACTCAATGAGCAACTATTTTACGGGCGCGAAATAGCGAAAATGATGAGGATTTCGGTGATAAAAAAGGGCCTTAGTATTGTTCAAATCCACAACATAATTGCGGCCCAACATCTCAACAACCATATAGGACTTCTTAGGAGAGACCGATGTGAAATGGTAGAGATATTTATAGCGGTCTTGTTTAAACAGGCGAGCGAGTTTCTTAGGATTCTTTACAGGGCGACCAGGGACTTCGGGAAGGGCCTTGTAGTTTTCCCAAAGGGAATCCATTTCAATTCTTCCAAACATACTCATGCGAGAAAAGTATCTTAGGGCATCGAAGTTTCCGCGTGGTTTATCAAAATACTCTTGAGCGATACGAACATTTTCACGACGAAGGTATTGGCCAACTTTGGAAACATCAGGACAATAGATATGAAAGTTTCCAGGAATGTAAAAATACGTAAAGGAGAACTCCCCTTCTTTGAAGAGAACATTCAGCCATTTATATTTTTCCGTTTTTAATTCTTTAGAGAGATAAGGCACAATCGAATCTTGTGGTGCCAGCATACTATAAATAGGGTGATTGGCACGATTGATAACAATTTGAGCAACATCTCTGCGCTCAAGTGCATCAGGAGCATCCATACGTCCCACTTCGGCGTAGAGAATAGTCTCAATTGCATACAGTGATTGATAAATTTCTGGCTGTTTCGCCCAAAACTCGTAAGCTTCTGCTTCTTTCTTAAGGACAAATTCGCGAAGATTACTAAGGGCATGGGCCTTTTCTGCAAGGATACCCGCGACTTCCAGAAGAGCTTCACCTTTTTGATTACGCTTGCCTTCAAGTCCAGCATAAAAGGCATGGGCCCTTTTAGTCCTCTCAAGCCACATTTGATAACGGCCAACAAAAACTTCTTTTTTCATATCGAGAAGTATTCGAAAATTTGTCAGCACATATTTAAAATCTGAACGTTCGTTTTCAGTGAGGAAATCTCTTTTAGGTTCTTTTTTTAATGAAAGATAAAGAGTATCAAAAGCGGAGCGAATGACAGCATCATTTCTTGTCATTTTCTCATCGTATGTTCCATCTTGAACAATTTTTCTAAAGAGATAAATAGCATTTGCGCGAGAACGAGCTTCCTTTGTTGCTAAGCCTTTTTGTTTTTCATACTCCGCTCTCAAATTCAAGTGATCGAGGGGGAATTTGAAACTTAGCAAGTAAGGTGCATTATCTTTTAACAACTCGACTTCTTTCAGTAACTGTTGGAATTGCTTTTCAGCCTTTTCTTTTATATGTTCTTTCGTTTCTTTTTTCTTTGCAAATAGATGATCGCGTTTTGCTTCTTGGAGAAGATTCACTTCATTTTCAAGACGGGCCAGATTTTGCAGAACAGTTTCGAAATTTTCAAGTTTGATCATTGCCTGAACTTGCGATTCTATCCAAGCTTCTTTTTCTTTAAAAAGAGGAAGCAACGTTTTGATGGTTTTCTGATCAACTTTCTCATCAATTGTTACGGGAATGAAGTTGCCATCGCCGCGATACTTTTTATCGAGCTCGGCATAGGTTTCTTCAACTTTAGGATTACAACTGAGTGTGATGTACTCTTTATGAATTTTTAAATATTCATCAAGCATCTTCTGTTTTGGATCAGTCTTTGCTTCCGCTTTGTGTGAGCAGCTAAAGACAAAACCTAAAATTAGAACGAGTGTTTTAAGTTCATTCATTAATGAGTTAGTTGCTTAACAAAATCCGACTCCCACAGTCCCAGACATGTTCCATTACTGAGAACAAGAATGACATTGTTAGGAGAAACAAGTTTTTCGATCTCGGCCATGAGTTCTGAGAGATTTCCAACGACACTACCGTAACGGCCGGAAGCTTTTACTTCTTCGACGATTTTGTAAATATCGAGATCACCCACATTTTTTACACTGGTAGGACGGGTTGGCTTTGTGAAAAGAACAGAGGCTGCACGGTTAAGTGACTCAGAAAATTCTTTTTGAAAAATGGCACTTCTGGCAGTTGCCGAGTTAGGCTCCATTACAACGTGAATCTTTTTATTTGGATACTTCGTAATAATACCGTCGAGTGTAAGCTCAACTGCGCGAGGGTGGTGAGCAAAGTCATCGATGATAAGGGTCCCTTTATAGTACCCTCGTTCTTCTTGGCGACGTTTAACCATCTTCAAATCCGATATTGCAGAATTGATTTGTTCTTTAGTGAAACCTTCAGAAAGAGCATAAATGATGATCGCTGTTAGGTTAAGAATGTTATGTTTACCAATGAGATTCGTAGTGAAGAGAATAGATTCTTTATTAAAGTTTACTTGAAATTTAGTTCCCTTTTCGTTTGCTTCAATAATTTTTGGACCGACTTCAGATTTCTCACCATATTTAATCCAACGGCTTTTATCATCGTTGCTAAATTCGTTGAAGAGTTCAATCGCTGCTAAATAATCAGAAGAGATGATGAATTTCTTTTCTATGTGAGGAATTGCTGCTCTAAATTGATTTTTAATATCTTCAACAGAGTTGAAAATGTCAGCATGATCGAATTCAAGAGAAGTGAGAATGAGGTTATCAAGTGAGTAAGATCTAAATTTTGAAATCTTTTCAAAGTAAGCACTGTCATACTCATCAGATTCAATGAAAAAATACTTTCCATCTCCAAGTTTTGATGAGGGGCGACCTTCCATGACTCCACCAATGAGATAACCTGGTCGTGCATTCAAATTCTCAAAAACCTGGGTAGCAAGATAGGTCGTCGTGGTTTTACCATGAGTCCCGGCTACTCCAATAACATTCACTTCACTTAAAACCAGTGCGCCAATAGCCGTTGGGAAAGAAACGAATTTTACTCCGAGCTCTTCAATCAACTTTGCATCGGGTCCACCATTTGGAATAACATTTCCTACAACAATAAGATCAAATTTTTTTAAGAATTCTGGACTAACTTGGTCCATTTTATGAAGAGGTATGCCAGTGGATTCGAGATAAGTACTCATCGGTGGATAGTAGTTGGTATCTCCACCTTCAACATCATAACCGCGTTCTTTTAATAAACAAGCAGCTGCCCCCATTCCAGTTCCACACACACGATAGAAAAAAACTTTCTTAATCGAAGGTTGAAGTTTCTTTAAACCATTATAGTCAAGTTTGTTCGTCATATTCATTGAGTAATCCCGTCAGATAAACGTTTGTGCTTTCGTCATCTTAACATAATAAAGCCTAAAAAATAAGCCAAATGTTACCGATGATCATTGGAGGAGTATCATCGAAATGAAAACAAAATTGTCTGCATTATTCTTAGTAGTCTCACTACTTTTCACTAGCTGTAGTCAATGGCAACCGGCCGGTGATCAACAAGAGATTGCTCAACGTCTTCCTTCGAATGATCAACTCGAAAGCATTCGCTACTTTTTAAGTTTGGATAAATTCAATTATTATCTCAACGAATATAGTGTTGCCCTTGAAGATAAAGTTCCAGCTCCAATCATTGCTCATCTTCGCTCTCTTACTATTCAAGACATCATGAATTTAGAGCTGAGTGAAACTGAGCTGAGCAAAGCTTCGAATTACGATGCAATTATTTATAAACTCTTAAAAGAAAAAGGTCTCACTTCAGGTGTAAAGAAAGAAGATCTTGCTTGGAACTACAACTTCTTTAAAAACAAGCTTGATGAAGCTTTCTCCTTATCAGCAAGTAAATTAGATATTGATCTTGATCTTCCAGCTCAAACAGAATCGAATTTGGGAACTTCAGTTAAACCTACACTCTATCAAGCGGATGACATGACTCTGGATTCAGGTCATTACATCTCTAATAGAACGACGAGGGCAATATTTTGGGAAGCCATCGAAAATCAAAGGGCAATAGATTTTCACCTAGGTGATTCTCGAGAGTTTTTAAAAGATCTAAAAACAAAAGGTGGATCGATTGTATTCGAAGTTAAACCACTGGCAAAAAACTACAATAAGATTTTCATCGTTCAATATCCTGGCGAAGATTATCGTTATGCCATTACAAACATTGGTGGACAAGATCGTCTCGATCACCTCACACACCAGATTTCCCTCTCAAATTTCAACAAAGTTCCTTTAAAAGCTAAGGTCTCTGTTAAAGGTGATATTAAAAAATTTCACGCTGCTAAAACAGAGGAGCATACACTCCAACTAAAACTTCTTCCTAAAGCTGATCGCGTCCTCATCGGTCAAAAGGAATCAATTGATGGCAAATTCAATTTATTCTGGAAAGTTAAGGCACTTAAAAATCTCTACGATTCCGACAGTGGTAAGTTCGACTATCTTCCAGCTAAAGACCTGGAAAAGCTAAAAGCAATGATGAAAGCAACGAGCTTCGAAGTACTCTTCAAAGACAAAAAAATCGTGGAAGACGCTTTTACTAACTTCGAAAAGCGCTTTGAAAAACAGCCAGACCTCCTTCCTGGAAAATTTAAAATTTACAACTACGACAACTTCACAATCGAAATGTGTGACTACGTTTTTGAATCATCAGATGGAAAGCAAATTCGTTGGCGTGTTGTTTCTAACGTTTGGGGAGATGAAGTTATTCCAATCGCCCAGGCCTTAAAGAATAGTGGTCATACAAATGTAAGTTACATGGGAACAGCTGGAGCTTTTGCGACAAAAGGCCACAAAGTTGGAGATCTCGTCATTCCCTCTCATGTCCGTGATGGAAATAACAATTTAGTGATGAACACTAAAGGTATGACTATTGATGGTGCAAAGTATGGCGGTTCAGTTGAACATGTTGGATCACCATTTGAAGAAACAAAAGAGTGGCTCGCAAAAGCTCAAGTCCAATCAGACTTTGTTGAAGTCGAGACTTCATATTTGAGAAGAATCTTTAACGGTCCAAACGATAAACTTGAAATTTATCTACTAATCTCAGATATCCTGGGTAGTGAAACTGAAACATTGGCCCATGCTACAAGCTCGAAACGAAAAAATGCTCAGAATAAGCTTCTCTCAAAGCTCTTTGAAAGAGATAGTGCTGGAATTCCTGTGCCAGCAAAAGTCTTGAAGATGGATGCTCAAGAAAAAATTAAAAACATGATCTTCACTCTTTTGGAAAAGAAAAGTGTAGCTTACAGATACTATATCTACTCGCAGTTAAAAAATAATTCAAAATTAACTGAAACTCAGGTACTTGAGTATGTGAAAAAAGCCCCTGCATTCTCTGATGCTTTCTTGCTAGAGAGACTCGTAAAACTAGGTGAGCTTGTTAATCAGATCAAAAAATCTCATCCAGAAGCTGGCGAATTCGATATCGCTTTATCAAAAAGTCTTGTGACAGGGACTTGGCATCCAAAACAAGATAAACTTAACATTATCTTCAAAACAAAAAATGCAAAGTCTCAAGAGGCCCTTGAAAAGGCCCTTTCAAAATATAGCGATTTTATTAACGATCTAAGTTCATTTTCTACTATAAAAGTAAGTATGGCAGGCGGAGATGAATCTTCAGTCTGGATGAAAACCCCAGAAAAAATTGATCCTGATTTCTTTGTTAAAATTTATGCACTCAGCGGATTGAAAAATGCAGGTCTCATTAAAAATGTCACTTACAACGGAAACATCACATTAGATTATCTTCCTACAGCTAAAGTCGAAAATCCATTAGAAGCTTTTTATCAGGGTAAAACGACTACTACTACAAGTGGTGATTCTAGTTGTATGGAAGCCATTCAGGCCTTTATGCAAATGCTTTATTAACAGGAAAAGATAATGAAAAAAATTGTAGCTTCCTTTTTCATCGCATTAGCCATTTCTAGTTGTGATACTTCCATCACAATTAATACATCGAAAGGCCGCTACATTGCCAGTGACCATCTATCACGCATCAATGGAAAAGAAGGAATTTCAAAAGGAGTTCAAGAGCTTTTACATGAAGAGCAAAATCTTCATAATAAAGATCTATGGGGAGCTTCGGCTTTTTCATCGAATATTAATCCTGATTACGTACCAGAAAAAAATCCTAAATTTCCACTCCCCTACTATTTGATCCCAGAAGATGAAGCAAAGTTTCTTCATGCTGCCTCATTAGATGAAAAAGTAGGTTCACAACTAATGTTACGAATAAGCGGAAAAAAACATTATAAATTATTTGTGCATCCAGAATCAGAAGCTCATTATGAATTTTTAAAAAATGCCTATCGCTACATCGGACCTGAAGAAACTGAGTTCACAGCTTCTCCAACTTCGAGCTACAGATCGCTCGTCGTCTGGAACCACAACGACAAAGACAAAAAGCCATTTATTGCAAAAGTATCGCTCGATAAAAACGTCATCGGAAGTATTGATCGTTTGGTCAGTGAAAATGAAGTTGAACGAAGCGTGGCCAATCAAAAAGTTTTAGATTCAATAGGGACAAATAAACTTGAAGAGATGAACGTGAAGGTTTATCCCGAGTCTGCAGGACTTGTTATAAAAAATAAAATCTCAGGTGCTCCTGAAAAACTAGGAGGGCAACTCATTCGCGAAATTCCGAATGATGTTGTAAACTCAAAATCAAAATGGTTTTCTTTTTCTGCTCTCATGAGTCCTAATAAAAATCCACCTGTCATCATGAGCGTTATTAAGGCCAGTGGTCTAAGCTCAGAAAAGTTTTTTGAAAAATACATGATAGATGGTTACCTCGACATGTTTGAAAAACTTTCACTACAAACAGGAATGAACTTCGAACCACATTCTCAAAACCTCTGTTTTGAAACAACAAATGATTTAAAACCGACTGATAAATGGGTACTTCGTGATTTCGGTGGAGTTTGGCCGGATGTTGTCACTATGGCGAGAAACAAAGGCCCGGTAGAAATCTATATGGAAGAGGCAAACGCAGCTAAATATAAACTTCGTGGTGGCCGTGGAAATTATATTAGCAGTTATGTGTTTTTCTATAAACGTCAGGTTTTTGATATGATGATTCAGGAAGTAGCTAAACACGATCCTGAGATGACAAATGAAGTAATTAAAAAATTAAAAACTAAAATCGATAATCGCTTCTTAAAACAGATCAATACTTATCTGAGTGTAAAACGCGGAACAGTTCCTATGATGAACAATTTTAAAGAAGTCGAAAACGAAGTTATCCAAAATACAAAAATGTCTAATCAGATTGCCAAAAAAGAAATTCCTAAAAATCAGTATTTGGAATTGTTTCTTAAAGTAAAGAAATCAAATCAAGAGTGGGTTAGTTTTTCAGAGCAAAGTAGCAAGACTAAATTTTACCTCACTGATCACGCCGTTTATGAACTCTCTGGTGACAAAGTCATAGGAATGGGGTTATTTAACCAAAACGATTTAGCTGAGTTCAAAGAGCACAAAGGAACAATTCCAAGATTATTTGGCATTGGGGACCTCGATCCAAAAACGAGCTGTTTTGGTATGATCACCAATTTTTTTAGGTAAGTATAAATGATTCTCAATCACCGATATTACAATAACGGCAAACCCGTTTTGGTTTGCATTCATGGGCTTCAAAGTTCTTTAGAAACTTTCATCCCTCTTATTAAACTACTTGAAAACGATTTTTCACTATTACTGGTTGATCAGCGCGGACATGGTCAATCTCCGCCTTCTGGAACTGACTACACAACTGAGTCCATGGCACGAGATTTAAAACAATTACTCGACCACCTCAACTTGAGAAAAGTTTCTCTTCTCGGTCATTCAATGGGAGGAAGAACTTCGCTGAAGTTTGGGCAAATGTATCCTGAGATGATTGATAAAATGATCATTGAAGATATGGGTATCCACATCCGCCAACCCCGGTCGCCCGAGCGAGATAAAGAAAAAGAAGAAGTCGCAAAACGTTCCTATACTCCCTCGCTTATTTTTAAAACGAAAGAGGAGATTTTCGATCTCATCTCTCCGCTATATTCATATGCTAAAG
The DNA here is from genome assembly GCA_946482295.1 of uncultured Bacteriovorax sp. Next base: position 34,947 of record CAMLRB010000003.1, read on the forward strand.
ATTTGATGAAAACAAAAGTTGTTCCTCATGAGAATGGTTTTGAATTAAAATTCTGGCCTGATGTTTCTGTTATGTATGGCTACCAGGGCAATTTTTCTGATCTCACTCCAGCCTTAACAGAAACTCAATTTCCAGTGTTGTTTTTAATTGCAGATCCTGAAGTCGGCTCTGCGCTCACGCCCAGCTGCATCGATCACATTAAGGCCAGTGTGCCTCGAGCAAAGATCAAAGAAATCAAAGGTTCTTGGCATAATATGCATAAGACCCATCCAAAGGAATTTTGCCAGGAAGTCATAAAATTTTTTAGAGAAAATTAGAATTCCCTAGACGAGGTTCGTCTTTCATTGCTCTTCATGTTTTTGATAGCGATATACGCGCTCACAATTCAACACGAGGAATTTATGAAAACACTTATTCTTGCCACTCTCCTATTCGCTCAAACCGCATTCGCAGAAGAATCAAAAAAATTTGAAATGGTTTCAGACATGGCCGCTCTTGTGACTATTCAAACAGATGAAGAAGCCATTCAAGCCGCCGGGTGGATCGATGGATCTGACAACCAACAATTTATCGATGAACTTTTACGACTTGAGGGATCGGCCTTAAACAAGTTGAAAAAACAGATTGAATTAGAAAATTGTGAAACTAATTCCTCACCTGACAATAGTTGGATTGATGGATGTGGAGAAGTTACTATCACAAGAGAAGTGCGGACTTCATTCGGGCGAGGAGGATGGGCTTCAGCTGGTGCGGGATACACATTTTTTGTAGGTTTTACGAGCGATGGAACGGGAAGGTTCTTCAACAGCTCACATATGGTAACATTACTCGAAGATATAGAAGCTCAAACAAATGAAGAAGGTGATTTCAACGGAACACTCTTCAAATATGTCTCTTTGAGCAATATTCAAGAAGTGAAAACTCAAGATCAAGCTTCATTCAAACAGACCAAATAGCTGATCCCAATTTTCTACGAAGGTCGTTCAGACCCGCTTTGTCGTACCAAAAGGTCTGAACGCCATTCGTAAGAATGACCGATCCCCGTTGTCTTTCAAGGTCAATCCAGAAAGACGTTCCCACAAAGCCCAAATGCCCGAAGGTCTGAGGTGAACAGCCCGGACCTGCAAGAGTATTGCTTGGATCGGTCACTCGATCAAAACCCAAAATAAAGCGATCTTCTGCTTTTTGCTTTTTAAAGGCTTCTTCCAAATGAGAGTTCATTGAAAGCTGGGAATTAAAATTTAACAGTGTTCGGCAAAGCCCATCTACTGTAGAGAACAATCCGGCATGTGAAACAAATTCACCGATGTTAAAACAATTGTTGTCATGAACTTCACCACAAATAATATGCTTATTTCTGATTCCATATTCAGGACAAAAAGCATTTTCCGGAATTTTCGTCCAATGCAAGGTTTCTTTATCAAAATATGGTGTGCAGAGAGCTTCTAGTCTCGTTCCTGATTTCTTCTCAATTTCAAGCATACATCTAAGTGATGAGTAGTCAGAATAAAGCGTATCCGATTCTTTGATGGAGTAGGCCCACAGCTCCTCTCTCCATGTTTTTTTGGAAAGAAGCCCCCCCATCGGAAGTCCCGCCTTATGATTGAGAAGCAATTTCATGTTTTGATCAAAAAGCTCTGGGCGATTGAGATAAACGCAAGAATTTGTCAGTGGTTTTGTTAAACTTGCGAGATCAAAATAGAGATAAGGTCTTGAGCTAAAAACATCGGCCTGGATCTCAAAACTCTCAAATTTCTGAGTTTTAAAATCGATAATGCCGACCGCGAGTGAATCAAAATGCTGTCCACCCATTAGTTCAAAAGCTAAATTTTTAATTTTTTCCATGAAGCCATTATACATCAGGAAAAAAATGTTAATTAAATTTTTTTTGATCAGCTTTTATGATTTGTGCAGCGATTTTGCTGGCATTTTCATAGGTATCACTGATCGTGATAACTTTCGGCCCAGAATATTCAACAATATTATTTAATGATTTTGTTTTCTTATAAGAAAGTTTTTTTCGCACTTTTCTCGTTATTAATTTTTTAGGGTCATTTTGAGTGGCGTAGGAAAAAGTCACCAAACCATCTTTATTAATCATCTGAGGAATTTTATTTTTTTCGACAACATAGATAGGTGATTTGAGGAATTCTCCATGTCTCATGGGAACGAGCTTATTGTTTTCAATCAACATAACGGCATTCATGGCCAGATATTTTCGATATTCTTCTTTGGCGTTTTCCGGGGTCATATCTGTCCCCGCAATGGCCAGGCTCATTTCCACAGGGACGGCAGAGAAATCTACTTTTTCCCCTGTGAGATTCGCATACAGGGCCGAGCACCCTTCAATAGTTTCGCATTTTTCTGCGTGAGCCTGAAATGATAGTAAAACTAAAAGAGCTAAAAACTTTTTCATGGCATTTTTCTCCTTTAATAAAAGGGGCCCGAAAGGGCCCCTTTTAAGAATTACATTTTGCTATTTTTTATGGCCGCTTGAGCTGCTGCTAAACGAGCAATTGGAACGCGATAAGGAGAACAAGAAACGTAATCAAGTCCTACGCGATGGCAGAATTCAATTGATTTTGGTTCACCACCATGCTCTCCACAGATCCCAAAGTGCATATCAGGATTTGTTTTTCTTCCTTCAGTCACTGCATGTTTAATGAGGAAACCAACACCTTCTTGATCGATTGATACGAACGGATCATTTGGCAGCAATCCTTTATTTACATACTCAGGAAGGAATTTTCCTGCATCGTCGCGAGAAAGGCCAAATGTTGTTTGAGTAAGATCGTTTGTTCCGAAAGAGAAGAACTCTGCATTTTTAGCAATTGTTCCTGCAGTGATAGCAGCTCTTGGAAGTTCGATCATCGTCCCGATTTTGTATTTTACTTTTTTACCTTTTTCTTTAAATACGCGCTCAATCTCATTAATAGCATCTTGTTTAAGAATACTTAATTCACCTTCAACAGCAACAAGTGGGATCATAATCTCTGGCATAACGTTGATGCCTTTATCTGCACAAATAAGAGCAGCTTCGATGATCGCCTGAACTTGCATGCGATAAATTTCTGGGAACGTTACACCTAAGCGACAACCGCGGTGACCAAGCATTGGGTTGAACTCGTGCAGTTGATCTCCACGCTGTTCAATCGCATTCATTTCTAGACCTAAACTCTCAGCAAGTTCTTTTTTGTCTTCCATAGTGTGTGGAAGGAACTCGTGAAGAGGTGGATCCAGAAGACGAATGTTTACCGGAAGATTATTAAGCACAGTAAAGATGCCTACGAAGTCTTCTCTTTGAAATGGAAGAATTTTAGCTAAGGCTTTCTCACGATCCTTTACGTTGTTGGCGAAAATCATTTCACGAACAGCGAGAATACGATCACGTTCAAAGAACATGTGTTCAGTACGGCAAAGACCAATTCCTTGAGCGCCAAATTTTACAGCGACACGAGAATCATCCGGTGTATCTGCATTTGTACGAACGCCAAGTTTTCTAAATTCATCTGACCATGCCATGAACGTAGCGAAGTCTGCAGTAATCGCAGCGTCGATTGTTGGAACGATTC
>CAMLRB010000004.1 GCA_946482295.1 uncultured Bacteriovorax sp.
AGAATTTTTTCGCGATCGACGGGAGAGTCATGACTAGATTGATTGTTTTTTTAAGCGTTCTTGTGGGATTCATTTTTGCTCTAGTGATGTTCTCTTACAATTCACTTCCCGTTAATAACGAAAAATTCGACATGAAAAAAACGGCAGACGCATACCACAGTCACACTGAGATGGTTGCTCACCTTATGGCCCCAAAAGAGAAGAAAGCTGAAGAGGAAGAAGTATTCGCTGAATACGCTCCGGTTGTTGATCTCAACACACCTCAACTTGTAAACGGACACAAGCTTTATAATCAGTGTATTTCTTGTCACGGTAAAGGCGGAGAAGGGAAGACTTCTCAAAAAGCTCCTTTCATCGGTGGACAGTTTGATTGGTATTTGGAAAAACAACTATCAGATATGAAAGCGGGAACACGTGTGAACGTGGCCATGCAACCAATCGTTAAAGGTCTTTCACCTCAAGACATTAAAGACGTATCAGCTTATGTTTCAAAGCTTCCTTGGAAAAAAGAAATCCCGGGACAAGCGCCAGCAACGTCTGAGCCTGGTACTAATCAACCAGCTCAATAATGCCACTTTATTCTTTTAAGGGAATCGATCCAACGATTGGCACTGGTGCATTCGTAGCTCCTAGTGCAGACATCATAGGAAAAGTGAATCTCGCTTCAAATGTGAACATTTGGTATCAATGTGTCGCACGTGGAGACGTCAACACAATCACTGTTGGAGAAAACACAAATGTGCAAGATCTTTCCATGTTGCATGTAACGAAAGACTGGCCACTTATCATTGGTAAGAATGTGAGCATCGGCCACAGTGTGACTTTGCACGGCTGTATTGTCGGTGACTCATGTTTGATTGGAATGGGAGCAGTGATCATGGATGGCGCAGAGATAGGTGCTAATAGTGTAGTGGCCGGTGGCAGTGTTGTTCCACCTGGAAAAAAATATCCTCCAGGCTCAATGATTATGGGAAATCCCGCAGTCCTCAAACGTCCCCTAACAGCAGAAGAAATGAATCAATACGGCAATCACTACAAGGCCTATGTTCTTTATAAAGATGAATATCTCGATCCTAATCTCGTCAAACGACTCTAATACTTAATCGCACATCCATAAGGCTTAAATGAACTCACTGGTATTGGTTTGTTGTTCATGGCCGCCTCTAAAGTCATCCTAACGAAATTTTTAGCATTAGGTATGTCTTTTGGATCATATGAAGGGTTATCATCTATTGCACCAGCAAAGAGTACTTTATGTTCAGGATCAAGAACGAACATGTGCGGAGTCGTCTTGGCGCCGTAAAGTCTTCCTACTTTTCCATCAAAATCTTGCAGTACTGTTGTAGGAGAAGCACTAAGTGATTTTTTAGTGGCGAGGGCCTCTGATGCAGACTCGTGGCCTTGTTTTCCAGTGGCAGATGAATTGATCGTCAGCCAGACAACTTTCCGCTCTGTGAATCTTTTTTGTAATGCCTGCATGTTCTTTGCCCCATAATGTTTTTTTACAAACGGGCAGTCTTTATTAAACCACTCTAAGACAACAAACTTGCCTTTGAAGTCTGAGAGTTTTTGTGTTTTGTTTTCATAATCTGTGAGAGTAAAATCCGGCGCTATCTGTCCTGGAATGACCTCTGCTGAAAGTATTGACGACCAGAGCAGTGTGAACGCTAATATTTTTTTCAATCATCACTCCTTAATATGTAATTTCGCATCCAAAGTTTTTAGTTTTTTTATTTTTAACGGATTCATTCTTAAGAGTACTAGCAATAGCATCTTCAAGATAATTTTCAGTTGGTTTTTCTTTCGTTCCATCGAATGTAAACTGATTATTGATCGCTCCTTGGTAAAGGACTTCATTCTTTTTCAAATCAATCAAGGCCACTTCACCAAATGTTGTGAATCCCAGGCCCTTTAACAGTTTAGTTTCGGGATTTTTATAAATTATTGGTACAATTTTGAAATCCTTTCTCTCTTCTTCAATTTTTTCATCACTCATAGAGGCAATGGTATTAACCAAAAAGAAGGAGACAGATTTTTTTTCTAGTTCTTTTCCCAGACGATTGATCGTCGGAACATGCTTTCTAAGGATTGGGCATTCAGCACCAAAAGCAAGTATAACAGCATAACGGCTTTTTGAAAGATCTGTGAAGGATTTGGTCTCTCCATTCATTGCTACTAATTTTTCTGTTTTGATATCTAGAGCAAAAGCAGACAGAGAAAAATAGAAAGATATGAACAATAATTTCATTAAGGCTCCAGATAAAGAAAACGTGGCAGATAATTTTCATCTTTAGAAACAGATGTGCCAATTTTTACAGGTCGTTTAAAATCGGTAATAGCTTTATTTCCTTTTGAATTATCATAAATGATTTGAGTGCTGAGAATCGAACCTTTTGGAACTAAAACAGACTCTTTTAAGATAGAAGAGAGCTGGTTTTTATACTGATAAGTAGGAAATGAGAAAAGCACATTTGAAGTTTTTTCACCAGGCCTTTGAAATGTAACTTTGCCTGATTTGCCCCGATAATGCATATGCAGACCGAATCCTTTAATCAACATGTCATACTCTGTCTGGTAATCCAGCTGAACGACAGAGTGTGCTTCATTAGGCGCAGCGATCACAGATCCATTCAAAGGTGTCATCGAAAAACGTTTCATAACCATTTTGGGGTTTGCTGTTGGTAATTTATAAATCGCAAATTCAACTTTGCTAACTTCATCCTTTCCACTGGGATTATAGTGAATCTCAAAATTCAGATAGGAGCCTTTAGGAATATGATAAAGAGTTCCGCCAGGAGCAGATTGAAAACCCTGCCTACGGGATACATGAATAATATTCGGATCCAAAAATTTTACGGAATCAACTTTTTTTCCATTAACATAACCATTAATAGGGACCGGATTATTTCCATAGAGACTTAACATCTCTGTCTTTGCAATTGGTTTTCCTTTTAAATCAACAAGCGGAAAAGGTTTGTCACTAAAATGAAGTGCAAGATGATGGGCCACATTTTCATTGACGTTTATTTCGAAATTACTGAAATAAATATCTTCTGTAGTTGGCGTAGTAGTTGTGTAATGCTTGTAGAAATCAGAACCGCTCGCCAATACACTTTCATCCGGACGACTGATAAGAACAATTCTATTATGCTCTTCACCATTCAATGATTCTTTTTTCCATTTTTTCTTTCTTTCGCGGATGATCTGAAAAACATCTTCATCTTTCTGAGTGAATGGAGCTCCTGCATTCAGCCATGCAACGACCTTACGAATATCTGCATTGGTATGTTCAGTGTCCAAAGCTCCATAATAAGGATCTGCCCCAGGTGGCATCCGTTTGAGTTGAATTGTTTTCAACATCATCTTTCTCCAGTCTTTTATCGTGTTCAATGACTGGAAATAAGTAAATCCTTGCATTTTATTATGACAGTTCAGGCATGCTCTGCTGAATGAATAAGAAATTTGATCCTGAAAATTCTGGCCATCGATAGTTTCAAAAAAAAGTGGACAAGAAAATTGTACATTGGAGAAAGTTTTTACGACATTATCTTTTTTAAAATCGTAAATGACATAATCTCCTGCCTGTCTAAAACGGAGTTCTTTGGCCAGTTGTTGAAATTCATCTAGCATAACAACAGTCTTCGGAAATTTTTCTGTGAGAGATTCTCTGCTCACATCAAAACGGCTATTCATTAAGAGTATAGAAGTATTTTTAAATTTCTTCTCAAGCTCTTTGATTTGTTTGTGCTGTTTATCCACTTCACAAACTGGATCGAAAGAATAGATCAAGGCCTTGGTTTTTTTTGAGAAATCAGAAAATGACCAGGCATCACCAAATTGATCACTGAGACGAAAATCCAAATTTTCAGCCAAGAGTTGTTTCTGAACACTTTCAATATAGAGTTCATCGTCTTTTTTTGTGCCCATCATGTCTTCAGCAAAGGCCGATGACAGCAAGTAAAGGAAGATTACAAAAACGAATTTCATAGCTAATAGTATCCGGCCAAAGCGAATTCCTAGCAATCAAAAGTGTCTAAAAAATAGACACTCAAGTGTCACCCGGTTGCACAGATCGGTGGATCTCTTTCAAACCAGCCACTTGAAATTACAGTATCCATAAGAGGCATGAAAGTTGCTCATTTTGCATTACTATTATTGTTTTTGGCGAGGCCTCTATGCTTCATCTCATGATTGCTTCTTTAATTGCACTAGTCATGGCCGTTTCACCTTGGGCAGCATTTGCTCAAGAGATTGATATGAAACGAGGTGATTATCTTATTAAAAAATACAACACTTCATTTGAGAGACCAAAATCATGTCCATTAGCTTCTAAAAGATTTTCAGATCTTATTGCTAAAACGGAAGCCATCAAGGGCGTTCTGAAAAGCAATTGTATGAATAAAGAAGAAGATAAAATGAGTGAAGTCTTAACTTCTATAAAAGAAATTCAAGAAGAACTAAAAAATAAAAACATGGTTTCAAACTCCAGTAATTCAGTGGGGAATTTACTCAATCAAATCAATGGTTCATCTTCATCTTCATCAAGTTCAACATCTTCTTTGAGTGGTTTAAAATTTTCAGCACTCTTTTCTAACATCACAACGATGTTCAAAAAAAATCAATGTAGCATGGATGACGGTCGTGTATTAGAAATGACTGCCGATCTAATCTACGATTCGACTCAGCTTGGTGTTCTTGCTGGTAACGAGCTGGGATTAGTTGTAGCGGGTGCTGGTTTTCTCGTTTCTTCGGCCCTTCGTCTTATCGATCTTATATTTAAACAACGATTTGACTTCGATAAAACTGCTGATCGTCAATCGTTCATCAAATTAAATTGTTCATTCTATGAAATTCGTCGCGAGCTCGATTTAAATGGTGTGTTTGATCTTGAAACAAATTCGTCGAAAGAAGACTACCGTGACATCAAGGCCATTACAGAGTCTGTCAGCAAAGAAATTAAAAGAATTGAAGAAGAGACAACAAACCTTTCAAAAACTCACGAAGAAATGGATCGTAAAGAATTTAATGATAAAATTGGCAATTTAGGTGAATTCAAAAAAACAATCAACCGTATACATGGTTATATGTTAGCAGGAATTACTGCTACTGAAATTCCTTCCGAGACACAAAAACTTCTAATGATTTCAAAACTTGCTCAGGATTACGATATCTTCGTTACACAGTTTGCATTTTATAAAAGTTTGGGGCTGAGCTCAATTCCGATGCTCGATTCGCTCTTTCTCAATGAAATGAAAATCTTTGATTCGATTAATGAAGCCTCTTTTACCCAAACTTTAAGTCTTTCGGCCAAAGACTTTAATGATACAATTCGGGCAAAAATTCTCTTTCATATTATTCGCATTAATGACGATATCTCAAAAAAAGAAACGAAGCTTGCTGAAGGTAGTGTAAAAGTTAAAAAAGAAGCAGCGACAGCTCTTGAAAAGAAAAAAGCAGAACTCACTGCTAAGTTGCTAGAGCTGAATAAAGTTCAAAATCGTTTAGGAAATATTGTTTCACCTGACGAATATTCTGGTCTCGATGATGGATCGGAAAACTTAGTGGCCATCCTCGACAACCATAAAAATATTTCCACACAAATCTATGGAGAGTGGGGAGAGAAGTTTTTAAAGTATGCAACGATCAGAAGTAGTGATGCCTCAAAAGAATTTGCAGAAAAGGCTGCTCGCTTCAGAAGCAATTATAGCGAAATCATTACTAAGAATAAGCCAGAGAAAGTTTCACTTTCTTATCTGTGTCAGGATGCTCAACGATTGAGACTACTGTATAAAAATGCCGATAGCATTGTACAAGAGGGATTTGATTTCATTGTGACTAATAAAGACATCATCCATACTGATGCGAAAAACCATTACAACCGTGAGTTGAATGAAGAGCGTAACACAGGTAATGCAGTTAACTCGATTGAACGCATTCAAAGACATTATAAATCAGCAGTCCTCGCTGTAAGAAAGATTAAAGGTCAACCAATAGATCCTTCTGAAGAAGCAACATATCTTCAAAGATCATTTTTAGGTGGGACATATATTGGAAGAGCGATGTTAGACGTAACGAATGCTAAGATTGAAGCACGACTTATACAAGAAATTTACGATCGTGTTAATTGCCAGAAGACACTTGCTGATGAATTGCATTGATCGCAATAGTTTCCCCGTCGCAAATTTTCTCAGCAACTTGAACGAGAATTGAATCAAAATGGTCGCGAGTGATAGTTTCGTCCACGACTATTGGTTCACCAATGACAATAACGATTCTACTAAAAGGTTTCGGAACTCTGAACTGATCCCAGCTTTTAGCGAATGTCCAAAAATTTGTTGGATAGGCCGAAAGGGGAACGATGGGAACTTTTGCCAATCTAGCAATTTCAACGATCCCAGGTTTTACAACTTTTGAAGGTCCTTTAGGGCCATCAACCGTAATGGCACCAGGTAAACCACTTTTTAATTTTTTTACGATTTCAAGAACGGCTTTCTTTCCCCCTCGAGTTGAACTTCCTCTCACGGGTTTGTGTCCGAATTTTTCACAAGTCACAGCAACAAGTTCACCATCTTTAGATTCAGAAACAATCATGGTGTAACTTTCTTCGCCGGTAGAATGGGAAAGCATGGTCCCTATAAGATTTTGATGCCAACAAGCAAAGATAAAACTTCCGGCCGGACTTTTACTTTTTGCTAATGCTTTATTTTCTTTACCAATATATTGATAACGATATGTGAAATTCAACAGGCGAATAAAAAGATAGAGAATTTGGGAAATGATTTTAATTTTCATACTATTCAATGTCCGTTCGAAACCAACCCGTGAGAGAAAAACGGTCATCCTTTGTTTCTAAAACTTCATGATAAATTTTATCACTTAAGAAGCATACCATCGTTCCGGTTTCAGGTTTAATTTTTGTTTCGACAACATTCGGTTCATCACGTTTAAAAATCACCAATTCTCCACCTTGATCAGGAGTATTTAAATATGTGATAGAGGAGAGGACACGTTGGTTGGTATTTTGATGTTGATCCAAATGTTTTTTGTAATATCCACCGACTTGATAATGGGCATAGTGGCATTCGAAACTTTTGATGCCTAAGTAGAGTGTTCTGTTCACGACTTCTTTGAGTTCTTGCATTTCAGTTAAAAATTTTTTCTGTGACGGTGTGCAATCTGAAGGATCAAGCCAGGCAATCGAATCTTTACGAATGGATTCATTTACAATCGTTTGGCCTTTTCCCACCCCAGCTTTTTTCATTTCTTGAGGTCTATCGTGAATCAACTCTTGGCATAATTCCGTTGAGAGAAAATTTTTGGCCACATACCAACCCTTTTCCACAAGCTGATCAATGAGTATTTCTTTGTCCATGCACAAAACCTAGCTTATAATGTGGAAGATTTCAATGAGCGTACGTTTAAAAAGTACTAATTAAGGAGTGTCCTTTGGAAGTTCAACTTTCATGGTGGGTCTGGTTTCATGTTTTCGTTTTTGCCATGCTGGCCCTCGATCTTGGTGTTTTTCACCGTAAAGAACATACTGTTTCCGTAAGAGAATCTTTAATCTGGACGGGAATTTGGATAACCCTTGCGATGGTTTTTAACTACGGTGTTTATCAATTCATGGGTGATGTATTGGCCTACGAATTTTTGACGGCCTATGTTCTCGAAAAAAGTTTAAGTGTAGATAACATTTTTGTTATGACCATCATCTTTAGTTACTTTAAGGTAGAATCCCGTTACCAGCATCGTGTATTGTTTTGGGGAATTCTCGGTGCACTCGTTATGAGAATTCTCTTCATCCTGGGTGGAGTCTCTCTCGTTAATAAATTTCATTTTATTCTTTATATTTTCGGTGCTTTTTTAGTTTATACAGGAATCAAGATGCTCTTTTCTGGAGAAGAGGACATCGATACTGAAAAGAACTTCATCTATCGAATCGCTAAAAAACATTTCAGAATGATAGATCATTTTGAAGGTGAGAAATTTTTTGTTAAACACAATGGTATTCGTTACATGACTCCATTGTTTTTGGTCTTACTTATCATCGAGTCAACAGATCTTATTTTTGCAGTCGATTCTATTCCAGCAACTCTCTCTGTTACCAAAAATGCTTTCATTGCTTATACGTCGAACATTTTCGCGATACTGGGATTACGTTCGTTGTATTTTGCTTTTGCCGGCATCGTACAAATGTGTCGTTTTCTTTCTTATGCTCTTTCTGTTGTTCTCGTTTTCATCGGGCTAAAAATGTTAATTGAACATTGGTACAAAATCCCGACAAGTTACTCATTGGTCTTTGTTTTAGGGGCCATTGGTTTATCGATTGTGCTTTCTTTTATTTTTCCAGAAAAAGAAGAAGCTAAATAGACTTCATCAATTTTGAAGCAATCGGGTTATCAATCGTTCGTTTGGTTCCTATTATCCAGTACTCTTCCTTAATGTTAGGAAGAGTACCAATTCTGTGAAGTAATCCTGATCTCACTAAATCAAGCGCGGCTAAATCGGGAAGTGCCGCAAGACCAGCTCCTTGACTCGCAAAAATTTTCATTAAGGCCGTATCCTGAGTTTCTAATTCACTCGTAATTTTAATTTTCTTTGAATCAAAAAAATCATCCAAATCATGGCGAAGTTTTGAGTGGTGAGTTGGAAGAATCATTGGCTGGCCATTTAGCGATTTAGGGAAATTATTTTTACAGTGCAAAAACTCTTTTGAAGAATAGATTGAAACACTGGCCTTCACAAAAGATTTACTACTCATGTTTTTATCTTTTGAAATATCTCCAGAGTAGTTTGAGATAAAACAATCCACACCTCTAGAGAGTAGTTCAGATGTTAATTCTTCTTGTGAACCTTCAACAATACTGACAAAACAATCCCCAAAACCACGTGCCTTTTGAGCTATTTCCCAGACGATTTGTTTTGGCACACTATCGAGAGCACCCAAGCGAAAGTGTGTTTTATTGGTATAAGTTTTATTCTCAATGACTTGAATGAGTTCTTGTCCGAGTTGACCTATTTCATTTGCGTATTTGAGGGCCACCTTACCAGCATCTGTGAGAACTAATTTTCGATTTTTTCTCTCGAAGAGCTCAACTTGCAATTGTTCTTCAAGTTGTTTTAATTGGGCACTTAATGCGGGCTGACCAATAAGTAATTTTTCAGAAGCTTTAGAAATACTTCCTTCATTGGCGATTTCGCGAAAGTATATTAAGTGGTGATAGTTTAACCATTTCATTGAGATTCTCCAAAGAAGCCAAGGCGTCTTCAAGACACCTCTAAGAAGTCTACTAAACATATTAGCAAATACATCGAGAAAATCGAACCATTTTTACTTAAATATCGATTTTTTAATAATCAAGCTGTGTCGTATTATAGGCGTAACGTAATCCATAGGAGGATTTATGCGAGAAATTACCATCGATGAAATGCGCATGCTCAATGTAAAACACGGCGCACCGATGTTATCAATATATCTTAATAAGGACAATGGAGTCTTCGAGACAAAATCATTCAATGAACGTTGGAAAGATTCAATTCAAAAAGCAGAATTCCTCATGCTGAAAGATTACACAAGATCCTTCGTGAATGATTACTTAGCACCAATCAAGAAATTGGACTTAGCTGAAATCGTTGAATCGAGTGATAAAGGTGTTGCTGTGTTTATGGACCAACATCATGAGATTTTTTATCTTCACGCTCACAGTCCGATTCAAGATCTCACTGTCGTTGCAGACAGCTTTCACATCAAGCCGCTTATAAAAATTAAGAAAAGCGAGAAAGGTTTTTTCTTAGTGGCGATGACTTCGAGAGCAGTCAATGTTTTCATTGATAATGAAGGGCATCTTCTTCGCTTAGATTCTTACCGTAATGATCCTGGTATCGATGGACAGAATAAAAAATCATTTGAAGATTTTTTCCATCAGGCATCTCTTGAACTGAACAAACTTTTTGCCTCTTACAGAGTGCCTATTATTTTAGCAGGTGTGAAAGATAATATCGGACACATGAAGCGCCTACTTCCGCAATCTATGTTGATGAAAGAGTCAATTGTAGGTAACGTTGAAAAAATGAAAACGACGGAATTGCGCGAACGCGTATATGAAATTCTTCAACCTTATTACCAGGCACAAGAATTAAAATCCCAGGAAGAAATTGGGTCCGCTCTTTCTCGTGATAAAGCTCTTGTTTATCTCGAAGATATTGCCTTGAGTGCAGTGCTGGGTACAATTCGCAAGCTCTACGTCGTTGAAAGAAAACACGTATGGGGTTCAATTAACCCTACGACAGGTGAAATCTTTATTACTCCCAAACAAACAAATGCGCATGATGACGACATTCTTGATGATCTCTGCCAACTCGTCTTATCAAAAGGGGGGGATGTGGAAGTCGTCAGCGAGATTAAGGATTTTCAAGGTCATTTAGCGGTGGCCATTGTGACAGATCGTTCGCATTTAAATTATAATCAGAGTCTGAAATCTGAGACCGTAGCTTTATAAGGTCTGTTGCAAGAGGGAGTTAGAAAATGTTTGCTCATCACGGTATCTGGGAATGGGTGGCCTTTGCTGCCATTATTACGATTATGATGTTCCTGGATTTGGGCGTCTTCCATAAAAAATCTCATACAGTTTCGATTAAAGAATCGCTTATATGGACAGCGGTGTGGATTGCCCTCGCGCTTTGTTTTAATACGTGGATTTATTTTTCGATGGGAAGCCAGCTTGGATTGGAGTTCCTCACGGGATACGTTATAGAAAAGTCGCTGAGTATTGATAACATTTTTGTTATCTCGTTAATCTTTTCTTATTTTAGAGTTCCAGCACAATTTCAACACAGAGTTCTCTTTTGGGGGGTTCTCGGTGCTTTAGTGTTTAGAATTATTTTTATCTTCGCGGGTGTTGCTCTTATCCAAAAATTCCATTGGATGATCTACGTCTTCGGTGCGTTCTTAGTTTACACTGGGATCAATATGCTCAAAGGCACGGATAAAAAAATCGATATCGAGACGAATCCGGCCATTCAACTCGTCAGAAGGTTTTTTAAAATTACTCCAGAGTTTCATGGAGAGCACTTTAGTATTGTTAAAAATGGAACACGTTATTTTACACCGCTCTTTCTTGTTTTAATTATGATTGAATCGACGGATATTATTTTTGCCGTTGATTCCATTCCAGCGATACTTGCGATCACACCTGATCCATACATCGTCTTTACGTCAAACGTATTTGCTATTTTAGGACTGCGTTCATTGTATTTTGCATTGAATGGCATCATGGAAATGTTTGAGTACATTAATTATGCACTCTCTGGAATTCTCGTATTCGTTGGTTTTAAAATGTTGGTGTCGTCTTATATTAAAGTACCAACACTTTTATCAGTTGGAGTTATCTTCTCGTTGATTATTATTTCAGTTATCGCGTCGATCTATTTTCCAAAGAAAAAAAATCATGAGAATGCAGTTTAATGGATGAGCTTTTTAAGAAAATTTTCCATACGATCAAAAACTGAATGATCGAGACGTTCAGGTTTGTTTTTACATATTTTGATGGCATTACAATTTTCTTCTTTGGCAAGATTGTCCAAGAAATCCATCATGACTTTGTACCCTTTAATAGTTTTTAAATGCTGTTCCCGCACCTCGAGAATTTGTCCGAGGTGAGGGCATGGAACAATCTTATAGCTGATTGTTCCAACGCATTCGTCATCTGAAAAAACGCCAACCAATTTTAATTTCGATTGATCGTTGAAATGATCATGCTTAAGAGCGTATTCATAAAATGAGAGAGGATACTCCCGCTGATTGAGCAGGTTATAGGCCTTTTCAAAGTCATCCTTGACCGTGATTAATCTTATTTCCATGATACAATCGTAGGGGGTATTGAATTTTATTCAAGATGATTTCACTGGAACGCTTTAGTCGGAATAAAAATTGGGTGGAGATTATTATGTGTAGATACTTATCAGTATTAGTTTTGTTAATTCCCTCTCTTGCTTTCTCATGGAATCCTTCTCAATTCAAAAAACCAAGTCGCCAAGAATTGGAAAAAAAACTTTCCCCCTTACAATTTGAAGTTACACAAGAAGAGGGAACTGAACCTCCTTTTAAGAATGAATTCAACAACAATAAAGCGGAAGGTCTCTATGTTGATATTGTATCTGGGGAGCCGCTCTTTAGTTCGAAAGATAAATTTGATTCAGGTACTGGTTGGCCAAGTTTCACCCGCCCCTTAACTGCGAACAGTGTGACAACGAAAAAAGATTTTTCACTATTCGGTGCACGTATAGAGGTTAGGAGTAAACACGCCGACTCTCATTTGGGTCATGTTTTTGATGATGGACCTGCCCCAACTGGAAAACGCTACTGCATGAATAGTGCAGCGATGAGATTTATTCCCAAGGAAAAACTCAAGGAAATGGGATACGGGGAGTGGGAGAAACTCTTTACAAAATAGTTAAAGGCTTTTTGGTTTGCTTAGTGATCGCTGAAGTTTTCTCATATCCTTCACAATGGCCACCATGCGATCTGAGGAAGCTTTCATTCTCTCAAAAGTGTGTTTGTTTTCATTAGAAGGTTGATTCAACATCGTCTCGATCGACATGGAGATGATTTGTAATGGACTAACCAAGTCATGAATCAGCCCTTTTAACTTTTCATTCTCAGAGCTCATTTCGCTTAGTTGATTAAGTGCTTCATTAAGGCGTTTTTCAATGTCAGTAGATGAATTCATATATTAATTATAACCACTTCAATTGCATTGCAGCCTAATTTGTAGAAAAGGCAAGATGTTCCTCAGATTTAGGCAAAATTCATTGGCAAAATTGTGACGAATCAGCATAAAATTCTTTTTTCCCAAAAGCTAAAAGGAAACTCTATATGACTGTTAAATTACCAAGTGAAATGATCAACTGTAAAAACTTCATTAACGGACAGTTCGTTAATGGTGAAGGTGAAAAACTTCACGTTGTAAGTCCATATACCGGAAAACCAATCGGTGAATTTCAAGCGTCTACAAAAGCCCAAGTAGATGCTGCTGCAAAAGCAGCAAAAGCGGCACAACTTCTCTGGGCCGATGTTCCGATGAAAGAAAGAACAAAAGTAATGTTTAATTTTAGAAACATTCTTCTTCGTGATCTTGAAGAAATTTCGCATTTAAAAAGTGCGGAATCTGGAAAAAGTTTTGCTGAAGGACAAGCAGGATTACTCAAAGGGATTGAAGTTCTAGAATTCGCCATTGCTCTTCAAAACATGGATCTTGGTGGACGCAATGAAGTTTCTCGCGGAGTAAGCTGCGAATACAGACGTGAACCAGTTGGCGTTGTTGCCAACATTACACCATTTAATTTTCCAGCAATGGTACCTATGTGGACGATTCCAATCGCCCTCACTCTAGGAAATGCTTATCTTTGGAAACCTTCAGAAAAAACACCACTCACATCACTGAAGATTGCAGCTGCTCTTAAAGAAGCTGGTCTTCCTGATGGACTTTTTCAAGTCCTTCAAGGAACAAAAGAAACAGTTGAAGCGATTATTGATAACGAACATGTTTCTGCGATTGGATTTGTTGGTTCAACAAAAATTGCAAAAGCTGTTTATGATCGTGGAACTCAACTAGGAAAAAGAGTACTTGCGCTAGGTGGAGCGAAAAATCACATCGTTCTTCTTCCAGATGCTCATCCAGATATTGCAGGAGTTGGTATTAGCGATTCCTTCACGGGATGTGCAGGTCAGCGATGTATGGCCGCTTCAGTCCTTCTTGCTGTCGGTGATAAAAAAGATACAGAAAAACATATTCAAAAAATTATTGAACGTGCGAGTTCATTACGACTTGGAACTGACATGGGAGCAATCATTACTGCTGCGCAAGTGAAGTTTTTAAGAGAGGCCATTGATAGAGCAGAAGCAGCTGGTGCAAAAGTTCTTCTTGATGGACGTATTGCAACTCCACCAAAAGGGATGGAAGAAGGAAACTGGATTGGACCAACAATCCTTGATAACGTTCAACCAGGCTCAGAAGCTGCAACTGTTGAACTCTTCGGACCAATAATCAGCATTATTCGTTGTAAAGATATTACTGAAGCTATGAAAATTGAAAACAGTGTTTCTTACGGGAACGCTTGTTCAGTATTCACGTCGAGCGGAGCGCTTGCTGAAAAAGTTATCAAGATGGCATCAACGGGAATGGTAGGGGTAAACGTTGGAGTACCTGTTCCGCGCGAACCATTTTCATTCGGCGGTATCAACGCTTCCAAATATGGACACGGCGATATTACAGGAGTTCATTCTCTTGATTTCTGGTCAAACGTAAAAAAAGTAACAGTTAAATGGGAAAAGCAAAACGACAACAACTGGATGTCGTAGGAAAAGAGGTAGATATGTCAGACACAGCAGAAAAATTTAAGAGGTCAGCACACGTCATTCTTACTTCGCACTCGAAGCAAGTTTACAAGCACAGCCTTCCTATCCATTGGGGCGCAAAAAATCCTAAAGAGCGTGGCCCAGTTATTGCGTCTTTAACAGATGTTAAAGAGAGAAATGCAATTGGTACTCATAGTGGTAGTTATGCCGTTTATCGCGCGCTTTCTATCGCTCAAGGAAAATACGATACTAATCACAAACCAGATCTTCACAATACTGAAAGCCCAGTGAAGATTGGACCTTTTGAATCTTGGTTTGATCCTGACAAAATGGTCTCAATCGATCCATGGGGACTTGATGTTCAATTAAATTACAAAGAGTATTTCGAAAAAGGGTACGACATTCGTCCTACTATTTCTGTTACTCAAGCTCATCTTCAACTTCCAGAAATTCACGCGGCAATCGCTGCTGGCCGATTGAAAGCAGATGGCAAGATTGTAAAAGAAAATAAAGATATCAAAGTTACTAAAGTGGCCATTGAGCCAGTTTGGTATTTACCGGGTATCGCAAAACGCCTTGGGGTTGATGAAGGTGAGTTAAGAAAAATTCTTTTCCAGGAAACTGGTGGAATGTTCCCAGAACTCGTGACTCGTCCTGATTTAAAAGTTCTTCTTCCTCCAATCGGAAGCACGACTGTTTATATTTTCGGAAATCCAGCAGATCTCGCTAAACCAGAAGTCGAACTTACTTGCCGCGTACACGACGAGTGTAATGGCTCGGACGTTTTTGGATCAGATATCTGTACATGTCGTCCTTATCTGATTTACGGAATTGAAGATGCAGCGAGAACTGCTCAACGTGGTGGTGTTGGTATCATTGCTTACTACCGTAAAGAAGGACGTGCTCTTGGTGAAGTAACTAAATTCCTCGTTTACAATGCTCGTAAACGTCAAGAAGGCGGTGACTCTGCTGCGACTTACTTCCGTCGCACAGAATGTGTGGCCGGTGTTGAAGATGCTCGCTTCCAGGAACTGATGCCAGATGTTCTGCAATTTTTTGGAATCAAAAAAATTCATAATTTGCACTCAATGAGCAATATGAAATACAACGCGATCGTTAAGAGCGGTATCGAAGTTGTTAACCGTATTCAAATTCCACCTGAACTTATTCCTGAAGATGCACAAGTAGAAATCGAAGCTAAAAAAGCTGCGGGGTACTTCACTCCAGGTGAAGTTAAAAAAGGTGATGAGCTAAAAAATGTTAAAGGGAGACCAATCGATGAATAAGTCGAATAATACGTATTCGGAAAAAGATTTGGATTTTCTGTTGTCACCATTGGCGATCCGTCAAAGTGCTGAAGCAATTTTCAATCTTACAAAAGAAGGTAAAACACATTTCACATACCATGCAGACAAATTTAATGAAGTTGTCGATTACGTTGTAGAAGTGATTAATGAAAATTATCCAACTCACAATATCCCTTTTCACTCTCGCTGGGGACACTTTCGCGTAGGTGGAACTGATCGTGTAGCCGCTATGCTTGAGCCGAAAATGGAAGGCATGGATAAGATGGAAAAAGCGAGAGTAAAACTTGATCTTGTTATTACATCGGTTCTTCTTGACGCTGGAGCTGGTGCTGAGTGGAAATACAATGAAGCAAGTAGTGGCAAAACATTTAATCGTTCAGAAGGATTAGGCGTTGCTAGTTTATATCTTTTTATGGGAGGAAACCTCTCGCATGAAGGTAAACTTCAAGCGACAGCAAAGGGACTTCAGAACCTTTCGGTTGAAAAACTTGCTGAAGCTTTTCAAGTCTCTCCATCAAATCCACTTATTGGTGTTGAGGGCAGACTCTCTCTCTTAAAAAACTTAGGAAAAACAATCGAAGATAAAAAAACATTATTCCCAGGTGGAAGACCAGGAAGTCTTGTAGATTATCTACATGGACGCTATGGAATGTCTTTCACGGGTCCTCAACTCTTAAGAGCTGTTCTTGATGGATTGGGAGAAATTTGGCCAGGAAGAGTAAAAGTTGCAGGGGTGAATCTTGGTGACATCTGGAATTACTCAAAAGTTCCAGGTGGACTTGCAGCTTTCCATAAACTCTCTCAGTGGATGTCATACTCTCTTTGCGAACCTCTTATGGAAGCGGGCTTTACAATTACTGAAGTTGAAAAACTCACAGGATTAGCAGAATACCGTAATGGTGGTCTCTTACTAGATCGTGGTCTTGTTACTCTGAACGATAAAAAACTGTATGATATTGATCACCGTCCAGATTCGGAACTCATTATCGAATGGCGTGGTTTAACAGTTGCCCTCCTGGATCGTATTGGAGAAGCCGTTCAGAAAAAATTAAATAAATCACCAACTGAATTTCCATTAGCGAAAGTTCTTGAAGGTGGAACATGGTGGGCAGGCAGAAAAGCGGCTAAGGCCCTCCGTGCAGATAGTTCACCCCCACTAAAAATTCTTAGTGATGGAACTGTGTTTTAATTTATTTTAAAAGGAAAGAGATATGAAAAATGTAACTGTCATTGATCACCCATTGTTAAAACACAAATTGGGCTACCTTCGCGACAAAAATACAAACTCGAGCGAGTTTCGCGAAATTGTTAAAGAAATTTCAAAAATTCTTGCTTATGAAGCCATGAAAGATTGGAAACAACTTGAAACAATCAGCATTGAAACTCCAATTGCAAAAACTTCTACTGAAAGAATTATCAATCCACCAGTTGTTGTTTCAATTATGCGTGCTGGAAATGGAATGATGGATGCTGTTCTTTCAATGATCCCAATCAGTAGCGCAGGATACATTGGCATTTATCGTGATAAGTTTATTCATAATACAGTTGAGTATTACTTTAAAATGCCTGAGAACGTTAAAGGAAAGGACATCTTACTTTGTGATCCACTTATCGCAACGGCAGATACAATCATCGCTGCGATTGATCGTCTTAAGCATTACGATGTGGGTAAAATTAAAGTTCTTTCTATTTTAGCTAGCCGATACGGATTGGAGAAAGTTTTAAGCTTCCATCCTGAAGTAGAAATCTATACACTTAATGTAGAGCAAGACATGAACGAGCACGGTTATTTAGTCCCAGGACTAGGCGATGCTGGCGATAGACTTTTCCAAACAAAATGAAGTTAGATAATAGACCTTATATCATTGGTGTCTCGGGTGGAAGTGGATCTGGTAAGACCTACTTCGCTCGAGAATTACAAAAAACGCTCGGTGATGAACGTTGTACGATTCTCTATCAAGACAATTATTACATCGACCAATCTCATCGTTTTGATGGCGATGGTGGCTCAGTTAACTTTGACCACCCAAGCAGTTTAGATTTTGAATTGTTAGCATTAGGCTTAAGCCAATTGAAAACTGGTTCTCCCATTAGAGTCCCACTCTATGATTTCGCCACTCATACACGCAAAGCAGAGTCTATCGAATGTCTACCTACAAAGATCATCCTGGTTGATGGTATTCTTATTCTGGATTCAGCGGTAGTTCGTGAGCAACTTGATGAAGCTGTTTATTTTGATACTCCTGAAGAGCTCCGCTTTCAACGTAGACTTGAACGTGACGTACATGAACGTGGTAGAACTCCTGAAGGAGTAAAAAAGCAATTCGAATTGCAGGTGAAGCCAATGCATGATCAATTTGTAGAGCCATCTAAGATACATGCAAAAACGATTGTAAAAGATTTTGGTGACTACCATGAAGCTCTGGAATTTTTTGTTAAAAAACTTAGCTCTCTTTAGCCTTTCAATATTAGGAACTCAAAATGATAAAAAAAATGATCTTAGTGGTTTCACTATTAATGTCTTATTGCGCTTTCTCGGCTACCCATATTCTTTTTCTAGGAGACTCACTTTCTGAAGGTTATGGCCTTCCAGAAGAAAAATCATTTCCCCGTCTTGTTGAAAAAAAATTAAAGGCCAATGGAAAAGATGTTGTCATCACTAACGGAGGCGTCAGTGGTTCAACTTCAGCTAGTGGTATGACTCGTTTAAAGTGGCATTTAAAGAAAAAAACGGATGTGATTGTGCTGGAACTGGGGGCTAATGATGGGCTTCGCGGTTTACCAGTGAAGAGTACGGAAAAGAATCTTCGCGAACTCATTCAATACGCGAAAAAACAAAAAGTTAAAATTTTATTATTGGGACTATTACTTCCTCCAAACTATGGCAGTGGATACACTCGCGAGTTCAGTAGTATGTATGGAAATTTAAGTAAGTCTGAAAATATTCCTATGCTTCCTTTTCTACTAGAAGGAGTGGCCGGCAAACCAGAACTCAATCTTCCTGATGGCATTCACCCTAATGAAAAAGGACATGAAGTCATTGCAAATCTTGTTGCTAAATTTGTGGAGAAGAATATTTGAAAATAGAAATTGGTGGCCTTCATAAAAGTTTTGTTCAGGGAAAAAATAAAATCCAAGTTTTGAAAGATGTCAGTCTGTCCATGCGTTCAGGAGAGATAGTTGCCCTACTTGGAAAATCCGGAAGTGGCAAAACAACGATGCTTTCTCTTCTAGCAGGCCTTGAGAAGCCGGAAAGCGGTCATATCAAAATGGCCGATCAGGAACTTACTATTCTTTCCGAAGAAGCACTCTGTGATTGGAGAGCAAAAAATTTAGGAATTATCTTTCAACAATTTCATCTTATTCCGCATCTCACAGCACTCGAAAACGTTCTCCTTCCTTTAGAAATTAATAATAAAATTGATCCCAAACTAGCTGCTGATTGGCTCGAAAAAGTTGGGCTTGGCCATCGCTTTAATCACTTTCCTTCCATGCTTTCAGGCGGTGAACAACAAAGAGTGGCAATTGCTCGTGCTCTTGTTTTCAATCCCAGTCTCATTTTGGCGGATGAACCAACTGGTAACTTAGATGTAGAAACCGGGAAATCGGTCATCGATACATTGTTTTCAATAGTAAGGGCAAATAAAACGACAATGATTCTCGTTACGCACGATGAAGAACTCGCTCAAAGAGCAGATAGAACTGTTAGACTTAGCGGTGGGCAATGTCACTAATCAAGTTTTTTTGGCGAGATTTTAAATCCGACCAGGCCTTCAATTCTTTTTTTCTCCTCTGTGCAACTTTAGGCATTATTGGGCTCCTCTTGGTTGAAGCCTTCAAGGCCGGAGTTGAGGATAAAGTTTCAAAAAATGCCAAAAATTTTATTGCTGCTGACTTATCTATTTCTACGCGTAGAAATTTTACTCCAGAAGAGAGAGTCAAAATTGAAAGCTATCTAAACGAAAGTAAATTTTCATTTTCTCACTGGAATGAAACTTATTCATTGGTTTCCAAAGTTTCTGAAAATCCCCATTCAAAATTGGCCAATCTCAATTTTGTTTCGGAAGGCTTTCCTTATTATGGCGGTCTGGTTCTTGAAAAAAGTGGCTTTAAAGGACCAGGACAATGGACTTCGCTGCATACATCACCAAAAGTTTGGATAAGTCGAGATATAGCCTGGGAACTCGATCTGAAAATTGGAGATCAACTCCAGGTTGGAAGTCTGAAGGCCATCATTGACGATATTATTATTGAAGATAAATTTTCTTCATTCAGAGGTTTTAGCTTAGCTCCAAAAATATTCTTATCTCACGGTCACATCGCTGCTACTGAATTGATAAAATTCGGCTCAACGGGCACAAGCGCTTACGCAGTCAAACTCAATGAAGCCGATTCAAAAGTCATCAAAGAAAATGTTCGTAAGTTGCTTAACGATCGTAGTATTAAAGTAGTAGATGCCTCAGATTCTACTCAACAGGTGGCCCGCGCGCTCATGTTACTGGCCGATTATCTGAGCCTTATTACACTTCTCACTTATTTACTAAGTTTGATCGGGCTGTACTATTTTTCACAACATTTCCTGGCTGCCAAACTTAAAGTTTTTTCTATTTATAAGGCACTGGGAATAAAAACATCTTTTCTTTTTAAAGTGAATTTTCTTCACCTTTTGGCACTCACGTTTATTGCAGTCGTGCTATCGAGTATAGCGGTTGTGACTTTTTTCCCTCTGATCGAACACTTTTTCGAATCTCTTTCGGGTGAAGATTTAGTGTTTAAACTTAATGTTATTTCTATGGCTAGAATCTTCCTTCTCTCTTTAGGTGGAAGTATACTGGCCTTAGGACCTCTCTATTGGGGAGCCCTTCAGACACCAGTGGCGACAGTCTTTCAAGATTTACCAGCAGAGCTAAAACGATTGAAGTTTATCTACTTCATTCCACTTCTAAGTTACGTCATTGGTCTTTCCATGTTCCTGGCCAATTCATTAAAGATTGGTGGTTTGTTTATAGGTGCATTGATTGGAATTGTATTATTGGCCGGAATCTTCTTTAAAACAGCGACTGTCATATTAGATAAATTTTCATCTCGCCTTAATTTTGTTAATCGACACGCGAGTAAGACATTAAGCCGTTACTTCACGTCATCTTTTACAGTGTTCATTTGTTTGTTGTTGGGAATGACATTAACTACATTTATCTTCCAAATCGAAAAATCCCTAAGAACAGAATTTACCCAATCATATGGAGACCGAAGGCCGGATCTTTTTATGTTCGATCTTCAAGATTCTCAGGTTGAAGATTTTAACAGAATGTTGGCCAATGAAAAATGGATTCAAACATTAGTGGCCCCTATGATTCGTGGACGATTGATAAGTGTGAATGGAACATCTACCACACAGAGAAACGAACAACCCGAAGCCCAGTTTTCCACACGTGAAGATGAAAATGCTGAGCGGATGAAAAATAGAGGAGTCAATCTTAGTTACCGTAATCAATTGTCATGGTCTGAACGTGTCGTAGAAGGAAGTTTCCCTACCAAGCCTTGCCATCCTGAAAAGGAGTTATGCCAAATCTCAATCGAACAATCTTACGCACGAAGAATTGGAGTAAATATCAATGATCGTTTGAAATTTGATATTAGCGGTATTGAAGTCGAAGGAATTGTCACTAGTCTTCGTCGAGTCAAGTGGACGAGTTTTGAACCTAATTTCTTTATTCTTTTTCAATCGGGAATTCTAGATGAAGCTCCAAAGACATTTCTCTCTTCATTTAAAGTGGATACGATTGATGAAAAACGAATGGTGTTTACTAAAGTAGCTAAGAATTTTCCGAACGTATCGGTTTTGGATGTATCTGAACTCGTAAAAAAAATCATAACTATTTTTGACCTTATGGCAATTGCGATCAAGTTTATCTCTATTCTTTCGCTCACTCTAGCGATGATAGTTCTCGTTGCTGTTAGTTTTAACCATCTTGATCTCAGAAAAAAAGAAATGGGACTGTTTCGATTGATGGGTCTTAAACAGGCCATCGTCGCTCAAATCTACACTAAAGAGTTCGCTATTTTGATTGGCTTTTGTCTCTTCTTGTCGCTTGCTTTCGGTTCAATTATGACAACTATTCTGATGGGGCAAGCTTTTGACAGTGAAGCCTTCTATCAGTTGCCAGTTGTGATCCCGTTCCTTTTAGGACTGAGCAGCGTCTTACTCATTATTGTTTCAATAAGAGTGCGACAGCTGCTCAACCAGCATAGATTTTTTTAGGAGAGTTTTGTATTTTTAGGGAAGAGCCTATATCCTGTTAATAAGACAAACTAATTAACCGAGTAATATGCTTTTATCCAAGGCCGAAATTCAGCAAAACTATGAGCTCGTTTGTTCTCTTACGATTGCTCAAATGAAGTCACGTTATCGCAAGACCTTTGCTGGGTTTGTCTGGGTAGTATTGAATCCTATTCTTACTTTCGGCGTTCAGGCGATTATTTTTAAACACATCTTAAAAATTCAACTTGAAAATTATTTTGTCTATCTGATGGCCGGGATTGTTCCCTGGGTTTTTATGATGAGTTCAGTGACAATGACAACTACATCTCTGGTCACTAACAGATCTACTCTCATGGCCTTTAAGGTTTCACCATGGGTTTTTTTGGTATCCCAAATTTTGGATAACTTTATAAATTTTCTCGCTTCTTATTTTGTTCTCATTTTTTTTATTAATCCGAAGATGCTTCTTAATCCCTGGTTGTTACCGCTTTTTTTATTAACAACCCTTCTTCTGGTTTCTTTTGTTTTTTTTCTCTGCTTTTTCCTCTCGGCCTTAAATGTTTTTTTCAGAGATACACAATACATTGTTCAGTTTGTTTCAACTCTTGCGATTTTCATAACACCCGTATTTTACCCAGTTCATCTTCTACCAGAAAACTACCAAACAGCGATAGGCTGGAATCCTTTCTACATTATGCTTAGACCGTTTCAAAAACTCATTTGGAACAACGATTTAAATGCTTATTTCCACTCTATGGGAATAGCTCTTTTGGCCCTGATAGTGATGGGTGCCATTTCAACGCTTTATTGGAGAAGAAAACGTTATGACTTATTCTTCAGACTCTAAAGAAGTTATTTTAGACATTCGGCATTTCAGTTTGGCCTATACAACTCCTTTTTATAAGGTAGATTCATTCCGTGATTATTTTGTAAACTTTTTCAGATCACCGATGAATTTCCTTCTCAATAGCAGTCAAAAAGTCCTTATTCTCGACGACATTAATCTTCAGATAAAAAAAGGAGATCGCGTCGGTATACTAGGAAACAACGGGTCCGGAAAAACTTCACTCTGTCGTTTTATTTGCGGATTATTCGGTCCAGTTCGTTCAATAAAAGTAAACGGACTTGTTCGTGGCATCTTTGATACAGAGGTAGTTGTACTGCCTGAACTTTCAGGGAGAGAAAATTTAGAAGTGCTTGCTCACTTTTTTTTTCCTGAATTAGATAGTGCTACCAGAAAAAAAATTATCGCAGAATCAGAAGAATTTAGTGAACTCGGTAAATACTTAGACGTTCCGTTCAAACTCTATAGTAAGGGGATGCGAGCACGCTTATTTCTCTCATTGATTTCAAGCAGACCGTCTGATCTTCTTATCTTGGATGAAGTTTTCAACGGAGCAGACCATTTTTTTAGCGATAAAATCACCCAAAGAATTAAAAAACTGATTCAAGAATCTGGCGCAGTGATTTTCGTTTCTCACAGTCATGATCTCATTAGTGAAGTATGTAATCGTGTTGTCGTTTTTGATAATAAAAAAGTTATCTTTGATGGACCAACGGCAGAAGGCATTGCTTACTATCGCACGCATTGTGAGAGAACTCTTATCAATAATGATTAGAGCTGAATATATCGCTTAAAGATTTCTGGAAGTTCTTCTAAAACAATGTCTTTTAATTCTAGATCAGCTTGCTTAATCGTCTGTTCTAAAAGTTCATAAGTAAATTCACGTTCGTAATCATCCGCAACTTTTCGAAAACTCAAATGCCATTTCTCGGGAGCGATACCACCACTATCTTTGGAATAGGGGCGATAGAAGCCATGTTTTTCTAAAGCTCCATCAAGCCATAAGTGAAAAGGAGCAAAGAGCCCTTCTCCTTCTGTTTCAGCTGTCGTGAGTTGCACTTTGTATCCTTCCACTAGAGCGTTGGCATCGAAAACATCGAAGTCAGATCCCCAATGATGTCGGCTTGCTCCAGGAAGGGCTGACCATCTAAGAATGGAGTGAATGAGTTCTTTTTTTGAAAGAGAGTGATAATCGAGAATTAAGCCTTGCGAGTCGAGTAAAACACGTTCTCCGCGAGCTTTTGCATTCCAGATTTTTAATTGAGCATCAAAACTTCGAAAGCTACTGGCGATGGCCAGACTGAAACCATGATCACGAGCATCGTTTCTAAGAGTATCCAATGCAAGAGGCATATCTTTGTGGATGAGTTTTTGGCTGAGATAATCTTGAATGAGATGTTCTTCACTTTGACCAGTTAGAATTTTAGAAAGATCCGTCATGACTATACCTTCGTATTAAGCTGCCCACATGCAGCCAGTATATCATCTCCCTTTGTCGATCTAATGAGAACAGGAAGATTATAATCTTCCACTATTTTCTGAAATTTTTGAATGCGGTCATCAGTGGAACGTCCAAATTCGCTCCCTGGAAAAGGGTTAAAAGGAATGAGATTGATGATGGCCTGTTGTCCCTTGAGTGCTAATCCGAGCGCATGTGCATCGTCTTCGCCATCGTTAAATTCCTGTGCCATGAGATATTCGTAAGTGATGTACTGTTTACGCTTGAGCGGAATCGCGTTGATGAGAGGAAGTATTTCAGTTAAAGGCCATTTCTGATTGATAGGGATGAGTTTCTGTCTTTTTTGTTCATTCACCGAATGAAGTGACAGTGCTATATTCACTCCTGGCATTTCATTCCAACGCTGAAGACCTGGTAAATATCCTGCAGTAGAGATAGTAATCTTCTGGACTCCCACACTCATGCCGTGTTGATCAAGAAGAATTTCACATGCTTTTTTGACAGCTTCAAAATTATGAAGGGGTTCACCTTGGCCCATGAAAACTAAACTTTTTATTTGATGAGCACCGGGGCGATTTTCTGAAAGCCAGTTCCATGCAACCAAATATTGTCCAATAATTTCTTCCGTTGCTAAGTGTCTTTTGAGCCCTTGAGTTCCTGTGAAACAAAAACTGCATTTCATGGCACAACCGACCTGAGAAGACACACATAATGAATATTTATTTTGAAAAGGAAGAAGCACGGTTTCGATTTTGTGATTGTCATGAAGCTTGAGTAGTAGTTTAACAGTTCCGTCTTCTGCTTCGTGGACATGATCAACGGTAGGAAGAGTAAAATCTAACTCATGTTGAAGATATTCTTGTGTTTTTGTGGACAAATTTTCCATGCAAGGTGAGAGCATTTTTAATTTTAGATGCCACTTATAGAGAAGTGCTGCACCACTGACAGATAGATTTCTTTCTGCCAACCATTGGCAAAGTTCAGGATAGGTGAATTGATAAAACGAAAGTTTCATCGATTGTTTTCCTGATAACAAACAACGATTAACTGGCCATTGGAATAGGGAAGGGCGTTCAACGATTCATTCGGTTCAAATGTATAAAGTTTCTTTGATTGGTGGTCATAAACCAATACTGAAGATGACGTTTGCTGGGAAAAGAAAAGATCGTGACGGAAAAGTGATTGAACGCTGTGAGTGCACGATCCTTCTTTCACCATCACGTTAAAATCTAAGCATTCACCTTCAATCAATTTACAACTAGATTGGGCTTCACCTTTGAATCGTACCCATTGATAAGCTTGCTCTAACTTTAAAGATGTTCCATCAATCGATAGTTCAAGACCTCTTCCTTCCAATAATGTGAGATAACGATCTGTATTGGCAAAATGCGAAAATGGTCCAGCTTGAGAAACTGTAGCTTTTGAAAGCCTCACGATTTGTTCGTTGTTGCGATCAAGACGAAAAATTTCAGTAGTTGTTCCACCACCATTTTTCCAGGGCATTTGCTTAAAGTCTTGTTCGCTAAAAAATTTCATTTTCCTGATTGCACCTTTTGAGCAAGTCCTTTAAAAAAATGGCGCATAAACTGATCACCGCATTCACGGTAATTGTCTTGCCCCTTTTTCCTGAGAAATGCACTCAATTCTGCGCGGCCAATTTTAAAGCCATCAAGTGCGAGTACGGCGTGCATATCTTCTTCTTTAAGACTAAAAGCAACCTTCAATTTTTTCAAAACCGTATTATTTGTTACCGGAATTTCAAAAGGAAGAGGGGCGCGAGTTTCGTCTTTACCACGCTTTTGTATCACGAGACCGTCTAGAAAATGGGCCATCGTTAAATCTGGACACCTGATAAAACCAGGCTCTTCTTCGCTTTTCAAATAAGCTTCCATTTTTTCAAGAGAAACTTCGTGACCATTAAGAGCAGCGATTTTGCACATGCCATTGTCACTTGTGTTTAAAATATAGCGAATACTTCTTAGATAATCATTTGCGATCATTTTTCATTCCTATGGACTTCATTTCCAGCTACGTAAGTGGCCTTCACACAACGATCATCTCCAATTGTCATGAGGATGAAAAGTTGCTCTTCGATTGAGCGCGAGCGTGCAGAACGCATTTTTAATAGATCTGTTGCGTTTGGATCTAGAAGAATAAAATCGGCTTCATGCCCTTCTTTGAAAGTTCCTACTAGATGATCAATATGCAGAGCCTGAGCTCCACCTAAAGTTGAAAGATAAAAGGCTTTTAAAGCGTCTAATGGAAATTGATTGAGTTGAGCCACTTTATAACTTTCATTCATTGTAGCTAGTAGAGAGAAACTCGTTCCTGCTCCAATGTCCGTACCCATTCCCACTTTAACTGGGCGATTAGCTTTTTTTGCCTCATGAATTTTGAAAAGGCCACTTCCCAAAAAGAGATTCGAAGTCGGACAATGAGAAATAGCTGTTTCCGTTTCATGACAACGACACATTTCTTCTTCAGTTAAATGGACTCCGTGAGCAAGAAGAGAGCGTTTACCAATAAGATTGTAGCGATCATAAACATCGAGATATCCTTTGGATTCCGGGAATAAACTTTTCACCCATTCAATCTCATTGAGATTTTCAGAAATATGAGTTTGAACATATGTTCCAGGATGTTCTTTCCATAATTGTCCCGCCATTTCCATTTGTTCTGGAGTGCTAGTTGGAGCAAATCGTGGAGTAATGGCGTAAAGGTTTCTTCCTTTGCCGTGCCATTTTTTTATGAGATTTTTAGAGTCGTCGTATCCTTTTTGAGCTGTATCTTGAAGTGCTTCTGGAGCATTTCTATCCATGAGAACTTTACCAGCGATAATGCGCATGTTGAGCTTTTCAGCTTCTTCAAAAAGAGCATCTACTGAACCTGGATAGACAGTACAGAAAACTAAAGCAGTCGTGGTCCCGTTTTTTACAAGTTCATTACAAAAGAATTTTGCTTGTTCCTGAGCATACTCTTTATTGCTGTATTTTTGTTCCGCGATGAAAGTGTATTCATTCAACCAATCGAGTAGTTGTTTTCCAAAAGCACCAATTATTTCTGCTTGAGGATAATGGACATGGGTATCAATGAATCCTGGAGAGATTAAATAGTTTGGAAAGTGTTCAACCTGAACATTTTCTGGAATCAAATTTTTAGTTTTATCGAAAGATCCAACCGATTCGATTTTTCCATTCTTGATAATAAGAAGACCATCTGTTTCATGAACGAATGAATCTTTTGGTTGATTGAAAAATGGGTCGTTTTTAAAGTAAACGAGCTGGCCTCTAACGGCCTTTATTACGTTTTCCGCGCGCATGAAATCCTCTGGTGAAAAGTGGTCCTTAAAGTACATAACCTAAGGGATAAACGTCAAGAAAAGCTCTCATTTTAGAGGGTTAAACTGTCTAAAAAATGGACAGTCGTATAGATATTACTTGGTCGGAGCTTTGAAATTGAGAATTTTCCACAGTCTGGCAGACTTACCAAAACAACAAAAGCATGGAGTATCTCATGTCAAAAGCACTTTTGGTGGCCACGGCCGCAACAATGACTTTCTCTTTAGCCACATTCGCACAGGATAGCTCCGTGTGTGCAGATCCCGTTAAAGCGATCTGTACCGATACTAAACTCGAGCGCATGACTCGCGATGTGTATATAAACAAACTAAAAAATGAAATTGCAGTTGAGGCGAGTGCTAAGTCTGCACCTAGAATTGAAGAAATGAAAAAACGCATTTCCAAAATTCGTTTCATTAAGCGCGCTATTGAAGCTTACAAAATCAGAAACCAAGAAATCATGAATGCGGCTAAAAAACGTGTAACTGGAATTGAA
The DNA here is from genome assembly GCA_946482295.1 of uncultured Bacteriovorax sp. Next base: position 28,063 of record CAMLRB010000004.1, read on the forward strand.
GAAGTTGTAACCAGCAAAGAGAATGTTGCTCTTCTAAAACGTTATATGAACCAAGCGATTGATGAAAGTCCGGCTTTTGATGCTGGTACAAAGTTTACGATGAAATCTACAATCAACAGCATCGTTGTAGGTAACTTTGGTGACTTCATTGAAAGAGCAAATCTTGATGACAGTATCCTTTCTCAGTTAATGATGAATGCTTGTGGTTCGGACGGACTTGTTTCGAACGCTTTCGCAACAACACTTGGAAATGACAAATACGTTCTCATCTGTCCAGGATTCTTAATCGGTCTTTCTCAAACAGCGGACATGAACGAGAGATTTAATAGTATTCTTCAAGCGATTTCGCATGAAATGGGTCACCATATTGATAACGGAAAAATGGGTAATGAAATTTACAGGCCATTCTTAAGCTGTATTTCAAACAACTATGCTGACACTTTCAATAAGACAGCAGACGATCAAAAATTCTGTAAGAAGAATGAGAAGGATCCAAAAGCTTGTCTAGATAAAGTTACTGTAAGTCACGGTGGCGAGTTAGTAGCTGATGCTTGGGGTATTAAAGTTCTAAATATTCATGCTAGAACTCAAAATTACTCATTCGCCGATACTGACAGAATGCTTGTTAGCACTTGGTTGAACCTTTGTGAAACTGGTGACGAAGGTATTCACCCCTCAGGTGACTTCCGCATGCAAACAATCCTCGGAAAAGATCCAGGACTTAACATGTACATGGCATGTAGCAATGCTGGTGCGCAATCAAAACCAGCTTGTACACTAGAAGGCGAAGCTAGGTTTTAATCTCTAAATTTGGACAATAAGGGCCCAGTGAGATACACTGGGCCTATCTATGAAAAGAATAATTATCACTCTCAGTTTCGTTCTCCTGGCATCTTGTTCTCCAAAACAAGACAAACCAATCGTCACCATTCAAAAATTCTCAATGCAAAAAATCCAGATGAATGAAGTTCTTAAGAAATTAATGGCCGAAAAAAATATTAAAACTATGTACACGATGGCCGATGGAATTGAGAGCACAAGAGCAGTGGATTGTTCTCCCATAGGTGAAGAGTGTAATCTCTACTATCAACTTATCAATAAAATGGTCAATGTCACACGCGATGGCGAGCTGAATCCTGAGGAAAGAAATCTCCTACTAGAGATGAAGACCAGCTACGACAAAGAAATTCTTAATAGTGAACAAAAGCTGAAATCTCAGTGGAAAGAGTTTTTCAATCAGAAATAATATCGCCTCAAACTTGCATCTCATTTCATTGAAATGTGGAGGTGCAATTGTATCAACTTTCCATCATTCTTTTTGCTCTTGCGGCCCTTTTAGGTCTACATTCGCTCATTAAAATTCTTCACAATCAACCGATGTCAAAAAGTATAAATTTCGTTCATGGATTATCTGCAACCACGGCTCTTTTATTTCTCATAATTTTTGCCATTGAAAAAAATCGGTCTGATCTAACATTAATAGTTGTCCTTTTTTTGGCCACTGCCATCGCTGGCGTTGTTCTTGTTTTCAGAGATATGCGAGGAAGATCCACTCCCAAAAGAATTATTCTTCTTCAGGGGGTTCTTGCTGTAAGTGCATTTCTCACTCTGGTCTTCCAGGTCTGATTACGTTAAAATAAAAACATGGATAAGAATCTCGCTGAAAATATTCAGAAGAGTTTTGAAGAGATTTCAGAAATCTTTGGACAATTTCAAATGACAACAGGTCTCCATTGTCGGGAAGCTTGTGGAAAATGCTGTTTCAAGCCAGATATCTTTTGCGCACCTATTGAGTTGCTTCCTTTAGGATTGAAACTCATTGAAGAAAAGCGTGCAGAGGAAATCCTGGCCCAAGCTATTTCTCAAGTTGATCAACGTTGTCTGTTAATGAACATGACTGATGAAGAAAAAGGATTAGGTCGTTGTTCGGAGTATAGATTCAGACCCTATGTTTGCCGGACTTTTGGTGTAGCCGCAAGAAAAGACAAGTATGGGCTCCCTGATTTTTCCATTTGTAAGGTCATTAAAGAAGACTATCCGGCAGAGCATACTCAAATGCTTAAAGATAAATTTCAAGAATCCGAATTACCATACATAGAGCTATGGAGAAAAAAAATAGATTCTCTCGATCCAAAATTTTTGGATGAGCAGTACCCAATTAACAAGTCTCTGGCCATAATTTTAGAAAAGTTACTTCTCATAGAATCTTTAAGGAGTTCATGAGCCATTATATTTTAGTCGCAGATGATTCAGAAGATGCAGCCATTCTCATAAAGTTTTCTTTGGAAAAAGCAGGCTTTAGAGTTCAGGTTGCAAAAGATGGCCTAGAAGCTCTTGAGGCCATTGAGCATGAAACACCAGATCTCTTAATAACTGATATTCTTATGCCAGGTATGAATGGTTTTGAATTAATGGATGAACTTAAAAAACGTAATGTTCAAATACGTACTGTAGTTCTTGCCCTTCAAAAATCTGATGAAGATATTATACGTGGACTCGAATATGGGGCCGTGGATTTTATTGAAAAACCATTTAGCCCTCGTGAGATGGTTGCGAGAGTAAAAGAAATTCTTGAACGTTAACGGGTGATCAGTGCTTTAATTGTTTATAATTAAACTTACAGCTTCATCTTCAATCACTTCAGCGGTACCATTCACAAAAAAATCAGTAAGGACTGAACGTAGATTGTTCACACTTCCATCTTTATTGTCCATGCTAATAATACTCAAGTTACGTTTGATAAAATGAGATGTTGTTGAATAAAATCCCGGCGTATGGCCGTTGTGCCAAATATGAATGTCATCATCCTTATGTTGAACATGAATACCCAGACCGTAATTATTTCTGAAAGGTTTGATCATCATCTTGAATGAATCCGGAGTTATTATTTTATTATGCGAATAGTTTCTCAACCATTTCAACATATCTTCAGCGTTGGAATAAACAGAACCAGCAGTTTGCACCCAGGATAAATCAAAACCTTCAAAAGCTTGATAGACGTCGCTGGAAATACGAATGTGTCCTTTGACAGGTGAAATATCTTCGAAACGATCAACATGTCCTGTTTTAGTCATTTTAAGAGGTTCGAACAAAGTTCTTTTTAATTGTGTTTTCCATGAAGCTTGTCCTGCATTCTCTAGTATCTTGCCGGCAAATATATAATTTGAGTTAGTGTAATGAAATCGCGTTTGAGGATCAAAGATCAGGGGATAATCAGTGATGAAATCCATTATATCTTGTAAGGATGTTTTTCTATCCGGTTGTACACTATCCCAGAATTTCTTTTTTTGGGTGTAGTTTATCATTCCACTTGTATGGTTAAGTAGATCTTTGACTTTAATGAGATGATAAGCTCCTGGAGCTTTAATATAATCGTTAATTGAGCTCGAAATATTAACTCTTCCTTCCTCTTGAAGTTTAAGCAGGGCCATTGCTACCATGGACTTTGTGTTAGAACCCACTTGAAAAATATCATCTCGTCTAATTTTTTCATTCTTTTTTAAATCACGAAAACCAAACGCTTCGTAGAAGAGAATTTTGTCTTTTTCAGCAGCAAGAACAACTCCGCTAAATTTCTTTTTGATGAGATAAGCTCTTAACTCATCGTTGTTGGAAATGGTGAGAGCAAAACTATTAAAAGTAATGAGAAAAAATGAAAGGATTGCCATAGTCATTTTGATCATTTTCTTTTTCCTTTTTTATGAATGACTCTTTCGTGCCATTCAGCGATTGATTCTTTGGGATATTCTTTGAAAGTTTTATCTTTTTTGCTCTTGCAAATTTTTACCCAAGGCGCTTTGTAATTAAGCATGAGATGTGTTTTTTCTGGAGCAACAGGTAGTGGGGTATCAATGCAAGAAGCAAAGGGGTGAAAAAGTTCAGGCCACTCGGGAGAGTAGACCCATAGATGAGATCCACACAACGAACAAAAATTTCTCTCAGCGCTAATTGCTATATATATGCTGATATTTTTTTTACCTCTTATTTTTAAACTTTTCTTTTCTCCACTCAGATTGATGCTAAATCCACCACCTCCTTGAGTTTTACGGCAAATGCTGCAATAACAAAGTTGAAAGGGATAATAGTTCTTTGACTCAAAGGTAAATTGTACTGCTCTACAATGGCATGATCCTTTAATTCTCATTGCGCTCATCTCCCAGGCCATCCAATGCAATTTCCACTCCTGTATGTTAGTTTTTTTGTCATGAGACTATTTCTCGGATTGGAAATTCCAGAAAAAATTAAATCTGAACTTGAAGAAAAAATGAAATCTTTGAAGAAAAGCTCAAAGGGGTGGGAAAGTGCGCATGATTATCACATTACCATGTTATTTTTAGGGCCAACAAATGAAACTCAATTTGAAATGCTTCAGCAAAGACTTAGTACTTTCAGTTTTCATGAATTTTCACTCGAGACAGATCATGTGCAATTCTTTAATCGCCGAATCATGTACATGAACATTGTGGAGAGTGTTGAATTAAAAAAACTTAAAACAGAGATTGATTCTTACTTTCCAGAGTGGATAAGGGAGAAAGACAAAGCTTTTCATCCACACATTACACTCAAAAGATGGCAGCGGTATGAGTATGATCACCTGACATCGGGGCTTTCAGACATTCATATCCCTCCATGGTCTTTTGAGGCGGGACATTTAAGTCTTTTCAAATCTGAACGAGATGAGCTCGGAGATAAATATCACGTCATCCAATGTTCTCCTCAATTCACGAAATAGTGATGTTTGTCATAGTCTCTATTTCAAAAATATGATTCTATTAACGTGGAGACTATTATGAAAATTTCAACGCCGCTAAAAAACCTTTCTCAAGTAAAACTCATAGAAAAGGCCATTCAAAATCGGGAAGGTTGCTTAGGTCCTCACGGGGAATTAATAGTCTTAACTGGAAAACAAACTGGAAGATCAGCAGACGATAAGTATGTAGTGAAAAATAGTATTTCTGAAGAGAAAATTTGGTGGGAAAACAACATTCATGAAATGTCCCAGGAGATTTTCGATCAATTAACGTCGGATGTTTTAGATTACTTAAAGGACCGACCAGAAGTTTTTAGCAGTGATAGATCTATAGGTCATATCGGTGATTTTAGTTTGGGCATTCATTTTTATTCTCCAAAGGCCAGTGCGGCTTTTTTCTGTGGGAATATGTTCAAAGATTTTGAAAGCAATCACGATGATGAGTTTTCAATCCTTCATGCTCCAGATTTTGTGGTAGACCCCTTAAAATATAATACCAGATCAGGTGCTGTCATTGTCACATGCTTTTTGCGAAAGCTTACCATCATTGCAGGAACACATTATGCTGGTGAAATAAAAAAAAGTATGTTTTCCATTATGAACTTTCTCACGCCAGATAGAGGAATCTTACCTACGCATTCCGGTGCAAATCAAAACAGTAAAGGTGAGAGTTATATTTTTTTTGGTTTATCAGGAACAGGAAAAACAACACTGTCCACAGATGAGGGGTTGCTCCTCATAGGCGATGATGAACACGGTCTTTCAGATAAAGGAATATTTAACTTTGAGGGAGGATGTTACGCTAAAACGGCCGGACTTTCAGAGAAGACTGAACCTGGTATTTATAAAGCATCGACTCAATTCGGCTCAATGTTGGAGAACGTGAAAGTCTCGGATGACCAAAATACCCTGGATTTTAACGATGTAACACTCACAGAAAACGGGCGATCAAGTTACCCTTTAAAGTTTATTCATGAACGAGTTTTAAATGGTACAGGGACGGTTCCCAAAAATATTTTCTATCTTTCTGCTGATGCTTTTGGCGTGCTTCCTCCTGTTAGCTTGCTGACTTCTCAACAAGCGCTCGATTACTTTAAATTGGGTTACAGTGCGAAACTTGCAGGAACTGAAATTGGCATTAAAACACCTGTGGCGACGTTTTCAACATGTTTTGGTGCACCTTTTATGATTAGACATCCAAAAGTTTACTCAGAGTTATTAAAACGATTCATTGAACAACATAACATCCGTGTCTGGTTAATTAATACTGGCTGGTATGGTGGAAGTTATGGAGAAGGAAAGAGGTTTCCGCTAGCTACTACGAGACAAATTATTCGTGAAATTCAAAATCACAAATTAGACAACGTAGAATTTGTTAAAGAGAAATTCTTTAACTTAAAGATTCCAACATCCGTAGAAGGAGTTGATCCAAGCTTGTTAAATCCATCCACGGCCTGGAAAGATTTCGATGCTTATAAACAAACAGCGACTTCTTTGTCAGAAAGTTTTTCAAATAATTTGATTAAATTGCAGTAGGGGAAATCCTTACTGTTATCCGAGTCTTTTAGACCAGTAAAAAAATATTCCACTGCTCGTCTTTGTTGTTAAAATAAATCTAACCAAAACATTTTTCAAAGGAATGAACATGCTTCAAATGGAAAAGAGTGTAATCGTAGACTTTTTAAGAGCAACAGATCCAGATATGGAAATTAACGGTGCCGAACTTTCTATGCAAGATTGTGTAGAATTACTAATGGATAAAATCACAGAGATGGAGTTGGATTACTCTATTCTATCTACTGCATTCGTTAATGGGGTTAACCCAAATCGTTTTGATGATTTTCATGATGCCGTAATGAATCAGTATGAAACAATCAGAGAAGGGGACGAAATTCCTGAATCTACTTTAGACCGTATTGCTGCTCAATACAGATAATAATTGCAGATGATGAAAAAGGGCCCTTTAAAGGGCTCTTTTTTTTAGCGTCTTCTTGAAGTTTTATTAAATTTTCTTCATTCAATCACCTAAGAAAAAAACCGAAAAATAATTTAAATAAAACTACACAGTATGGAATTTTTATGGCGTTATCAAGACTCTCACTTCGTTTGAAAACATATCTTTTGATTTTTCCTCTTTTATTTCTTGTCACCCTTTTGGGAATAAGCCTGACTCATACTTATTATAAAAATTGGAATGCCGCGAGTTCATTGGTTGCTCAATATGAAAAGCAGAGTATTCTCTCCAGTTTTATTCACGAATTTCAGAAAGAGAGGGCTAAGTCAGTTCTCTTTTCCAATAAGGCCATAGATAAAAAAGAACTTGATGAACAGAGATCGCTCGTAGATAGAATCTTGAATAATATTAGTCATCATCAAGAAAGTGTAAAAAGCATTCGTAAAAGTGTTGATGAAGGAAGTGCTTCAAAAATATTTGCACCAATGTTCAAGGTTCAAATAAGCAAAGTAATCCTCGAGCAAGTTGCACTTTATGCAAGCGTCCATTTTAACGGAATGGAATCAAAATTTTCAAGTTTGGCCATCTTTGAGAAAGCAAAAGAGAGCATGGGACAGTTACGAGCTAGAATGAATGCTATTTTTGGCCAGAATACGGCATTAAATTCGAAAGATTTGGACGGTATTAGTGAGTTACGCACGGGGATCATTTCCAATCTTGAATCACCAGGTCTTCAAATTTCTGAAGAAGGAAAAAAACAAGTACAAAAAATTCTAACTTCTCCAGAGTGGGAAGATATCATAAAAAAATACAATGTTGTCGTGGAGAAGTCGACAGAAGGTAACTTTGGTATTAACGCTAAAGATTTCTCCGATGCGATTACAACACAAATTAACAATGTCTACGATGTTATTAAATTTGAACAAAATGCCCTGAGTTCGAAACTTAATGCTGAAGTCGAAGCGGCCAGATTAAGCTTCTTTCTTGCTCTTTCTATTCTCTTATTAATAGTGCTCACAACAGCAGTTGTTTCATGGAAATTTACCAATACGTTGAATGAGCAGCTCTCCACTGTCATTGCGGAATTGAATAAATCAACTCCAGAGTTAGCGGATTCAGCAACGACAATGAGCAGCTTGAGTGCCGAGCTATCATCATGTGCAACTGAACAAGCTTCTGCAATTCAAGAAACAGCTTCTAGCTTAGAAGAAATTTTCGGTATGATTACCAGGAATGCTGAGAATTCTAATATTGCGAAAAAATCTTCTGAACAAAGTTTAATCTATGTGGATAATGGACAAAGCTCTGTGAATAACATGTTAAGAGCAATGGAATCCATTAACAAAAATAATGAAGCTTTTAATGATTTCATTGTTATGAATAATCGTGATCTTGAAGAAATAGTCAAAGTTATCGCTGATATTTCTGATAAAACTAAAGTTATTAACGATATTGTTTTTCAAACCAAATTGCTCTCATTCAATGCATCTGTTGAAGCAGCTCGGGCCGGAGAGCAAGGAAAGGGGTTTGCTGTCGTTGCGGAAGAAGTAGGAAATTTAGCTACAATGAGTGGTAATGCTGCAAACGAAATCAAGGGACTACTTGAAGGAAGTATTACAAAGGTAAATCAGATTGTTGTGTCTACTAAAGAGCAAGTCTCTAGGTTGACTAAAGAGGGGCAAGAGGGAATTAAGTCAGGGATTGAAAGGGCCCAGGAATGTACAAGCGCCCTTAGTGAAATCAATTCTGCTGTTGCTCGGGTAGGAGATTTAGTAAGTGAAGTGGCCGTAGCGTCTT
>CAMLRB010000005.1 GCA_946482295.1 uncultured Bacteriovorax sp.
CCGAACAATGGTGGTTCTATTGGTGATGAAATCGCCGACAATGGCGGTGGACTTGGTGATGGTACAACAACTCCTGGTGACACTGGAACGATTCCAGGCGACACTGGTACTACTCCTGGCGGCGGTTCTACTACCCCAGGAATTCCTGGCGATGGCGGAACAACTACGCCTCCACCGGTTGTCGTAACTCCTCCTCCTGTTGTCGTTGAACCACCTCCAGTCGTTGTGACTCCTCCACCAGTTGTGGTTGAGCCACCTCCAGTTGTAGTCACTCCTCCGCCTGTCGTTGTCACACCTCCACCAGTTGTGGTGACACCGCCTCCAGTTGTTACTCCTCCAGTTGTTACTCCGCCAGTGGAAGAGATTATCTTGAAAGATCGTACGGAAACGTTCACACAAGATTCATCTAGAGATGGTGATGTTGATATCCTTTGGGTTATTGATGACTCAGGATCTATGGCCGATGAGCAAGATGCACTTGGGAGAAACTTTCAATCGTTCATCGATCAGTTTCTTACTAGAAATGTTGATTTTAAAATGGCCATTACAACGACTGATGGAACTTCTACCAGAAATGGAAAAATGGTTGGAGATTCTGGAAAACTCACTCGCGCATCCGCTCAAGGAAATAAAACAGCATTTATCCAAAATTTTACGAAATGGGTAAAAGTCGGTGTTTCTGGTTCAGGGATTGAACAAGGTTTAAAAACATCAACATCATTCTTTGATCGTTATGGTGCAAGCTTCCTTCGTCAAGATGCTTATCTTGTCATCGTCTACCTCAGTGATGAGGAAGACCAATCAGATAAGAAAGTGAGTGAATATATCGCGAAATTGCAAGCTCTAAAGGCCAACAAAGGAAAAGTTAAGGCCTACTCAATCGTGACTACTAAAAATTATGGAAACCAATGGGAGACGTTAGGAAAACGTTACATGGAAGTTTCATCAGCGACAAACGGAACTGTGTCGGACATCAAGAAAGATTTCGCTCCTGTTCTAAAAGACATTGGTGGAAGTATTGTTAATCTTCTCGATAGTTTCGCTCTAAGTGAAACTCCATACCAAAACTTAGTTGAGGTTTATGTAAACTCAGTGAAAGTTTCTTCGGGATGGACGTTCGATGCGACTCAAAGAACAGTGAAGTTCAATACAAATGCAGTTCCACAAGAAGGCGCTAAAGTTGAAGTTCGTTATAAAGTTAAAGCTAACGTTGTATTAGGAGCTATTTAATGAAAATGAATTCTAAGAATATTTTTGTTTGTCTTTCTCTTACATACGTCACCCTCAGCGCGCAAGCGCTGAGGGCCGATGAAAAAGATCTTTACGATTTCCTTTGGCTGGATCCAGATAAAAAAGTTTATGTTCTTCAGAACAAAGTTCACAAAAAGGACAAAACTGTTTTTGCCAACGTGGGATACGGAACAGGTCTTTCATCGAATTTCCAAGATACGTCAATGATCCATGGAAATTTAGGTTTCTACTTTACAGAAGAATGGGCCATTGAAGGTCTTTATACAAAATATAGTAACAAAGACAATGAGGCGATGGAAAACCTTCGTCGTCTGAATGGATCAACACCTTTCATTCGCAACACCGAAAGTAATTATGGATTGATTGCCAAGTGGTCGCCTTTCTACGGGAAGATCAATACGTTCAACAAAATTTTTTATTTCGATTGGAACCTGGGGCTTGGTCTGGGAAAACTCGAAACATCTAGTAACGCGACAACAGTAAGTAACCAGACAATCGCTAACTCTTACAAAAAAGAAAGCTATACTTCTGTGATTGCAAAAACAGGACTCAGTTTTCACGCGACAAAAAACATCCACGTTGGTCTGGACTTGATCATGAACAACTACAAGGCCCCTGGCCCGACAATTAACGGTCGTGTTCCAGCGAGTAAAATCAGAAACAATATGGATGCGGTTCTGACGATTGGTGTGTCGTTTTAATCATTTCAAGAATTAGGGGTTTTATGAAATATTTAGCTTGTTTAATGTTAGTTTGGGCCAGCTACAGTGAAGTTCAGGCCTCGGCCAAAGGCGCGTTTGAGTTATACCAAAAAGATAAGTCTAAATCGCGTGATAAAAATATCGCGCACGAGCTTATTGAAGGTTCATATTATTTCAGCGCGATCCCTTACATCAATAATTACCTGGAACAAAACAGTGAAATCGATGCAGAACTTGAAGCTGATATCGAAACACTTGTTTTAAAAACAGGAACAATGGCCGTTCTTAACCTGGAAGAAAAGAGATTGGAAAGTTTTAACATTCCATCCATCTCCCTCATCTTAGGAACACGACTTTTTAATAAAGAGAAATATGCAAAAGCTTATGAAATTCTCTCACGTATTCCAGAGAGTCACCAGTTTTCTGCTGAAGCAAACTTGATCAGGGGAACAATCCGCAATTTAGAAAGAAAGAACATTGAAGCACTCAATCTTTATGAATCATGCGTGAAAAAAAGTTCAGCTCAAGAATCAAACGCTAAAGGTGATAAACTTAAACGTTATTATAACTACGTAAAAGAAACTTGCATCATCAGAACAGCACGTTTAAAAATTGAAGAAAAAAAATATGCAGAGGCCTTAGAAACTTACGGTCAAATTGATAAACGCTCGTACAAATGGCCGTACATTCTTATGGATCAAGCGTGGGCGAATTACTACCTGAAAGATTACAACCGAGCACTTGGTCTTACTGTTACTTATAAATCACCACTCTTAGAAAGTTACTTCTTTCCAGAAGCAGAAGTCCTTATGGCCCTCTCCTACTACAACCTCTGCCTATGGGATGACTCATTAAAGGTAGTTGATCACTTTTATGAAAATTACCAACCTAAAGCAGAAGCTTTGAAAGAAATACTTGGAAAGAATAAAACTTCGCACACATACTTCCTGGACCTTTATTATGCAGATACACAGACAAGAGAAAATTTAAATCCGTTCATTAGAAATCTTATTACGCAAACTCGTAAGCAAGTTAAATTTAACCTTGACCTCGCGAGCTTGAAAGCCGCTAAAGACGAACTAGCTCTTTTAAAGCGACTTAAAAATAAAAATGATTTCACCCAGAACTTGGAAGCAAACCTTGATTCAACTATCAACTTCATCAGCGCGAAGATAAACTACTACATAAAAAAAGAAATCTTCACGTTTATTAATGAAATTCATAAACACAGCTACTCAATGTTCAACTTGAAACTGGAACTCCTTTCTAAAAAGAGAGATGACATCTACAACGCAAAGGCACTAGCTGAAAGAACGCGTGATCGCGGTTCTGAAAATAATGTTAACAGAAAAACAAGCCAATACTTTTTCGAATTTAATGGATCATTTTGGGCGGATGAATTGGGTGACTATTCTTTTGGACTTCAAACTTCATGCACCGACTTAAACGCTCCAGTTGAAAACAAAGTCAGTTTAAATAAACAAGTAAAATAAGATGAAGGTAATCATGAAAATAATAATTCTTTCAGTTGTGATGCTTCTTAGTACAGAAATAAATGCACAAGACGATAAAAAAAATGTCGTCTACAAATATAAAGAATACGAAGTCATCGACTTGGGTAGTTTGGAAATTAAAGGACAAATCATGGCCCCTGGTGACTTAACAGTTAACGAACGTGAAAGACCTGTCTTTAAACGATCACTGCTTGAAAAAGAAAACTTTGATTTTGAAAACAAACGAGAAGTAGAAAATCTCAGATAACATTTTAAGGGAAAGAAAATGCGAAACCTAATGTTCACCACGTTCATCCTCCTCGCACTCTCTTCAAACCAAGATGTCTTGTCTCAAGTCATCACGAAAGTTGATCAAGTGCCTTCAATTCAAACACCTTCAGTTCTATCCATTCAGCCAGAAGATCCAGAACGCTGGAAAAAATTGATGGTTCTTATTGATAGCGAAATCAAAACTATCAAAGGGAATAAATATTCAGGTGCGGACCTTAAACATCGTCTTTTTGAATTGTATTCAGAAAAAATAAAACTTATCAAAGAAAAGGAAAACTTAACTCTCTTAAAAGCAGATCCAAAAGTTGTCCTTGCCCAAGGGAAAGATTCATTTTTTAAAAGTTCTAAAGAGCAGTACAAAACAGCACAGAATTACGCCTTAAGCATCATCTCTCAATATCCAAAATATCCGCGTATCAGCGATATTTATTATGCGATGGCGATCAACTCGCGTGATTATGGTACGAGTGATGAAACGGAAGCGTTTCTTAAACGAGCGATTGCGACTTCTAGTGACACTTCTAAAACAATGTACAATGCTAAAACGGCATTGGCAGAATATTACTATAACAATAAACGCTATCATGATGCCGTTGGGTACTACAACGACGTCTTAAAAAATCAAGACAACGAATGGTATGGAAAACACCTCTACAATGCGGGCTGGTGTCATCTAAAAGAAAGAAACTTTAAAAAGGCCCTTGATCTTGTCAAGCAGGCCTACGAGACCACTAAAAATAAAAAATACGTGTCAATGCGAGAGCAAGTTATTATGGCCATCGGCCTTTTTTACGTTCAGGCCGACCAGACTTACGAAGGTATTGAGTTTTTTGAACAAAATACAAATCCTTCTGCTCCTCACCTCATTGGTCTTGCTCAATCTTCAATGAACAAAAACAATTTTTCTATTACCGACGAAGTTTTAAAGTCAGCACTAAAAGACACTAAAAAAAGAAAAGACGCAAATGGCGAGATGAAAGTACGTCTGGCCCAACTCGATATTTATCGTGAAAGTAAAAAAGATGATCTTTACTTTGATACGGCCAACAACATTCTTGATCTTCACAAGAAAAACAAACTCGACAAAGACGACCTCTTTACAGCTCAAAACAAAATCAAAGAAGTGGCCGGGTTCATGCAAATCAACTTGATCAAAGATAAAACTAAAGAAGTGGTCGAATACAATAAAGACGATTTCAAAAAAATCATGCGTTACTTTGATATTCTAGCAGTTCTTGATCGTCCTAATAAAAACCAATACCGTTACTATCAGGGGGAAACTGCACTTTCAGCACAAGATTATCAAACTGCTCTTAAGTATTATGTTCGAGCGATCATGAACTCAAAAATGACTAAGGACAAAGGTGATACGACAAAGAAGTCGTTGGAGGCCATGCTTTCGACTCTTGACCTCGTCAAAATGCCAAAACCCAAAATGGATGAATACACTATTTTTACATTTAAGAACTATCTCCTTTTCTACCCTCAATCAGACAAGTCTCAGGCCATTTATCAAAAACTATTCAACAAGTATTTTGAACAGGCCAAAATTAAAAAAGCTGTAAACGTTCTCATGGTCTATACCTATCATTACAAAGGTGATGAAGCGATTCATCGTGAAATGTTGACCCAGATTCTTGATTCCTACATCAAAGCGAAAAATACAGACAAACTAGCATTCTGGATTAATAAAATAGAGAAAGGATATTTGAATTTCTCTCAAGAATACATTCAAAATTCAATTGCGGTACTCGGTGGACTGCTTTTTGACAAATACCAGGCGCTTGAGAAAAAAGGTGATTTAAAAGCTGCCATGAGAGGATATGAATCTATTTACGAATCAAAACAATATCCAAAAAGAACAAAAGCAGAAGCTGCCTATGCCATCTCTGCACTCTCAATGGAACAAAACAGAGTCAAAGACTCCCACAAATGGTTAACTCGTAGTTTAGAGCTATACGATGATCGCGACCTCGTAAAAATCACTTCATCACTTTATGTTATGGCCAAAGGATACAGACTCCTTCAGAGTTTTGAACATTCAACAGAAGTCGCTCAGCTTGTTTCAAAAAAATTCTGTCAAGAAAACTACAAAAACAAAGAAGATTTTTATGAACTTCTGAACGAAAATGCTTCTCTACATGAATTAAAAGTTGGATCTATCATAAAACTTGAAGATGAATTTGAGAAATGTGGTCTCAATGAGAAGCTTATTGAAAAAGTGCAGTCAGACAACATTGAACGCCTCATTGCTGCCGACAAATACACAGAGGCCATGACTTATTTCAAGTCTGTATCTGCCAATTCAGCGGCCCAAAAAATGATGGCAAAATACATGAAAATGAAATTCTATCAATCACCAGTAAAGTTCCAAAAAGACCTTGAAGGTCTTCAAGATCTTCTTGCTGCAGACATCTCACCAGTCCTGGAACAACATGCTCATGTCACAGATTTCATCAACAGAATTCAAAGCATGAAATTTGAGTTTACAAGCGAAGATAAATTTAATGAAGACAAGTTCAACAGTGAACTTGAACAGTATTTTGCCATGATTACAGAGCTTAATAACGAGGCCATTTCCCTCTCAAAAAAGAGTGGTCCGGAAGAAGTTATCATGCTTCGTAATGTTCTCTCAAAACCGTATTATTCATTGGTAAAAGCGATTCAAAACTATATCCCAAAAGGCGTGGATAATCGTTATTTAGAGGGCTTTTCACAGGGAATGCGCCAAATAACTGAGTCACTGATGGCTAAAGGGTTACAAGTTGATCGCGAAAAAGCGGCTTTTTTAGCGAAAAATAATTATTTTTTCGAAGTTCAAAAAAATGTTATGCTCGATTCAGATTCAGAAACGATAGAGAAAAAATTAAACTTTCACTCGGCAATTTTGTTTTCTAACACTCTCGATATCTCGCAAGGAAACACAAAAATAGCTAAGGGACAGAAGTAATAAATGAAAACGAGCACATTAAAAATATTCACTCTCGGTCTGGTTGTTACGCTTGTGGGATGTTCTACACAAAGCTTCAATAACCAAATTCAAAAAGATCAATTCGATCTTTTAGCTGAAGAGTCTTTCATGCGCTATAACACGAATCGTTTAAGTGCAATGGAAAATCCTAACAAAGATTTTATCTCTCAAGCGCTCGTGGCCTGTCACCAGAAAAAATTTACGAAGGGACTTGGACTCCTGGAAGATAAAATGCATTCACACAAGACAAATCCATTTTACTGGAATGCTCTTGGAACTTGTTATTCACTTCAGAAAGAAACAGGGAAGGCACTTTTCTATTACGATCTAGGATTAGAAGCGGCAAAAAGCAAAGATTTAAATGAAAGAGACCGTCTGCTTGCAGAAGCTCTCATTTCAAACAACGTTGGTCTTATTCAATTAGGTTTCAAAAGATATAACGAAGCTTTCGATCTTTTCAAAAAAGCTGTCAGCATTGTACCGAACTTCTTCACACCAGAGTTCAACATTGCTCAGCTTTATATCGAGTTCAATGAGAACGACAAGGCCCTGGAGATTTTGAAAAAGCTGGAAATGAAAAACAGCGAAGACATCGACTTACTCTACGCTATGTCACTTCTCTACTTTAGAAAAAATGATTTAGATAAATCTTATGCGTACATTAACCGCATTCAAAAAGATTATCTCAATCGTCCGGACATTGTTGGTCTCTATGCTTTTAATCTCATGAAGAAAAATAGATTGGAAGAGGCCAAACTCATTCTGGAAAAAAGACTTTTTGCCCCCGAGTACAACCAACGAAACGAAATGATCCTGGATATAGTTAATCAGCAGATAAAAGAACTCTCTAAAACACAAAAGTAGCTTTTCCTAACTCAAATTAACCAGTTCCTGAGATAAGTAGTCTCAGCGTAGTACGTCTAAAGGAGTATGTATGCATTTTATTGAAATTTTCAAGCAGGGTGGATTTATCATGTGGCCGTTGTTGATCTTCTCAGTGGGGATTTGGATTATCACCATCCAAAAAGTTCTCTACCTTATTAAGTTTCAAAAAGATTCAAAACACTACTTAAATGAAGCTACTAGAATCGTTCAGACTCAAAAATTACATGAGATGGAATATCTCTACAAAAACTGCCCTGAAGTTATAGCTAAAGCACACTACGCCATCTTCGATGAAGCCATGTCACGAGAAGATTATGAACAACGTCTTGCTCGTAGATTAAATGAAACAAACACAGATCTAAAAAAGAATTTATGGATGCTTGGTACGATTGCTTCTGCCGCTCCGTTCGTAGGTCTTTTCGGTACGGTTTGGGGGATCATGGAATCGTTTAAAGCGATCGGGTCTTCAGGTAAAGCGGGTTTCTCTGTTGTTGCCGGATCAATTTCAGAGGCACTAATTGCAACAGGTGCAGGGATCTTAGTCGCGGTTATCGCGGTTATGTTCTACAACTACCTGCAAGTAAAAATCACAAGTGTGGCCAATGACTTCAAAAACGGTCTTGGTGATATGGCAGATACATTCAACACACTCAAAAGATAATTAAACGATCAAAAGGAGTTTGATATATGTCGATGAAAGTAAGCAATGATGATAATGATGGGGATATCGTAGCAGAGATTAACATGACTCCTCTTATCGACGTCATGTTAGTTCTTCTGATCATCTTTATGGTTTCCTCTACCGCTGCCCTGGAATCAGGGATGGATATTGAGTTACCGAAGACCGCTTTAACAAATGAAAAGAAAGACGCTGAAATTTTAGTTATCTCTCTGGGCAAAGACGGAAAAGTTGCCGTTCAAGGTAAAGCTGTTAAGCCAGAAGAAATCACTCGCAAGATTGCCAGTGAATTAAAAAATTTAAAAACTGAATCAGTTATCCTCGAAGGTGATACGGCGGCAAACTTAGGCCGAGCTGTTGAATTGATGGATATGGCGAAAGTAGCAGGAGCAAAAAACTTCTCTATCGCTGCTGAAGAAGGCAAAAACAACTAAGAGTTGATGAAACAACCAAAGAATGGGTGAACTTCATGAGACCAACACTAAGACCAATTAAGGTCCATAAACATTCAGGAAAAATTGCCGCCAAGGTAATGATTCCTGAAAAAATATTCTCCAAAGAAAAATCGGAGAATGGTTTTATAAAAAAGGCCATCATGGCCTCAATCTTCCTGCACGTGAGTATTTTTGTTCTGAAGCTTCCTGGGATGCATGCAGTTCAAGAAGAAAATAAGGAGAAACTGGCCTCCATTAAAATGGATTTCATTACTCCGCCGGAATCGTATAAAAAATTGAAGAAAAAAATTGCAGAACAAGAACTTGCTAAAATCGACACGAAGATGGAAGCAGGTGTAAAAACGGTGACGACTGCAGAAGCGGGACCTACGGGTGACCCAAATGCGGCCGCAAATCAAAAGCTGCAAAAATCGAAAGCTGGATCCGCTAAAAAAGGTCCTCTTTCAAGTCCAGACGCTGCAGGAGCTACTTCCCTGGGTGATTCAGGACAAAAGGGATATGAGTTCAAAGGAAAAGGTTTGAAGGCCCTCATGGGGAATTCGGCCACAATGAGTTTAACAGCGGGAGCAGGAAACGAAGGCTCGCGTGGACTCGCCTCTGGAACAGGTATCGGAAATAAAGGAAACAACCTCACGGGTGATTATAGAGCGCCAAATGGTATGGGGGACGGTTCAGGTCATCTTCTTGGGAAAGATGCCGCTGGTAACTACGACCGCTCAACATCAACCAGAGGTCTTGCGAATAAAAAAGGAATTGATACAGCGTTCGTTCAAGCTGACACTGTCGTCCTTGGATCAATTGAACCAGAAGTTTTAAGAAAAATTTTACAAGAATATCTACCGCAATTTAAATTTTGTTATCAACAAGAATTGCAAGAGCACTCTGAAAAAATAAAAGGGATTGTTGATTTGAATTTTAGAATTGAAGGTGATGGAAAAGTTTCTATTGTAAATATCAAATCGGCCCAAACACAATTCTCTTCTCGCGGTATCGGTTGTATGTCGAACATCTTAAAAATGATCGACTTCCCTAAACCTAAAGGTGGCGGTCTTGTTGACGTAAGACAGCCGCTTAACTTCTTCTCTGAATCAACGAAAATTTAAAAAAAAGGCCCGCTTCAAGCGGGCCTTCTTGTTGAAAATTTATTCGTAATCTACACCGGATGCTACAGAAATTACTGTCCCAGAATTTTTATATAATTTCGGAATTCGACTCTGAATTGCTGAACGCATACATTCAGGCAACTCACCAACATCAGTATTGAGTGTTTCACGTTTATAATCCGGATTAACAAATTTGCCTTCATCTGAAATCATTAATAAGTTTTTATCAGTTCCACGAGTGAAGTTTTTGAAGACAACTTTAACCTTCATATCGAGAATATCGTAGTTCCATGCCTGTTCAAATGGTGCGACCTTTCCCTGATAAAGAGACGTTGCTGTTATGATTACTCCGTCTTTGTGGGCATTCAGAAACTCTTTTCTAAAAGGCTCTGACTTTTTATGAGGTTTATCATTATAAACACAACGAAACTGATCAACGTTCCAGCTAATTTCTAAAGGTTTTGGAACAAATCCATATGGGAAATAAGTTTCATAAGTAGATGCATAAACTCCGTTGCTGATCAATTTTTCATCATTGGCAACACTCGTCCAGAGTTCTCTATGATTAATTTTTGCATCTCTAAACTCTACTCTGCTTCCTAACTTCATAACTTTTACATCAATTGAAGAATCTTCAATCGAAGTTTGCGTCCCTATTTCAAAACTCTTAGCCTCTATTGTTGAACCTTTAACAGTCACATTCGTAAGGGTATTAAGTGTTCCACTCGTGTAAAAATTAGAAAGCTCAATCTTATTGTTTTGCCCCAATGTTGCTGTTCCAGCTTTAATTTGAACTTCTGACATCATGGCCTGAGCACCGATACTCATATGATCTGCTGTTACATTAGATCCCTTTACAACAACATTCGCTGCCGTACTTAAAGATCCATTCGATAAGTTAAAACTTGATGCTTCAAGCGTATTAGAAGCTCCAACAACAACTGATGTTCCTTCAAATTTAACTTCAAACAATTTGTTATTAGCACCAAACTGTAGGCTTTCAATCATTCTATCTGTGCCAGCAGTTATTTGTTCAAGAGAAGATTTTAGATCAACTTGCAATCTCTTTGCATAAAGTGAACTATTTAACACTGAAACATCATCACTGATTTTAATGGAATCAGATCCTAAGTTCGCTCCAGTTAGTTTCACATTTCTTCCACTATTAAATGCGCCTGAATTTATTGTAGTATTTGTTACTTCTGTTTGTTCTCCAAATGTAAATCCGGATATGTTATTTCCCAAAGTCACATCATCGAGAACGACTCCTGACTTTAGAATAATTTTTGAAGTGGCAGTCGGAATAACGTTGTATTGAGGATTTTTAGGATCAACATAAAAAGTAGTTCCTAAATTGTTAATCTTGGTATTTTCTTCCATGACAAGCGGCAATCTATAAGGATTAGGAAAACTTTTAATAATTGCGTTTGCATTTATTTCTGATCCCTTTGCAATAACTGAATCTAATGATACGAAAGATGATTCATCCACAATGGCCGCTACGTGTACTCGCCCACCACCGTTTTTATGAGCGCCCCACTGAAAAGAGTCATCTGTAACTTCACTATTTCTTTTTTCTATTTCTTCGATAGCCACAAAAAAATCGCTTAGAAGTTTTTGTTCAACATCGTTTAATTGGCGGTATTTCTTTTTAATCTGCTCGCTGTATAGGGATAGATAAAGATTTAATCCTGTTGTAAAACGGGCAATCGCCGAATAGTTTTTTCCACCAAATTGATCACGTAAAGTTGTTAAACGTTCATGAATTAAGAGAAGCCCTTGATCACGCAAGCTCAATCGGACAAATAGTGGCTCTACAATGAAAGTTTCATTACCTGCTGTACATGCCACTTGTTGAACTTGAGCTCCATTTGGAAGTTTATAAATTTTGCGTCCACCAGGAGCACAGAACTGATTCAACTCTTCTTGAGATTGTACGCCATAAAAACGAAGATCATTATTTCTTGTTGCAAGTTTCGCCAGCGCTTTATTTATATCGCTTCCTTTTGTTGCAAAATCTTCTATTAAATATGTACTGGCCTTATTGTAGAGATTGATCACTTGGAGAATACGAGGATTCATCGCTCTTAATGGAGGCATATTATTTGGTTGTGGAGCACCACTGTCGATAAATGGATCTGCTAAAACAACTGAATCATCTGGAAGAATAATGACGTCACCGCCACCGCCGACAGATGGTCCGGCCCAAGCAGAATTTTGCAGTAAAAGAATCACTGTCGCGATAAGAACATTTTTCATAAACTCTCCGATTAATTAAATGTGAACGTTTTCTAACATTTCAAAAAAAGAAAATGAATTAATTAGTAATTAACCGTGTAAGTTTTTCTTAATCACTTGATTAACGAACCATCCCCAACTATAGAGATTTATATTCATTTGGAACCAGGCCGATAGTCCATGATTGATATTTTTTTGTATAAAAGTGCATCTCTCTTTATAAAGGGGTATCTCAATTCGCTTACAGGTAAAGAGAAACGAGGTGCTCATCAGGCACTAGCTGAATCATTAAAGATCTTTCCGTCCTATCTTTCTTTAATTCTTAAAAATGAACGTCAGCTCAATCTTGATCAGGGAGTGCTCCTTGCGGATGCGCTTAAATTGAAAAAAGCAGAAAGACGATACCTCTATAGAATGATTGAGCTGGATCGGGCCCAAGGACAGAAGTTAAAAGCTGAAATTGAAGCAGAGATGAACGAGATCGTGGCCTCTGAACATCAAATCTCTTCCCGCGTGGAGCGAGACCAAACTGGTCTGACCTTAGAGGAAGCAACTCAATTTTTTTCATCGTGGAAATTTAGCGCTGTTCATCTTCTCGCGGCCATTAGTTCTGGCCTCTCACCTGCTTACATCGCTAAAAAAATGAAGCTCAATCCTGAAGAAAGCCGGGAAATCTACAACTTTTTATTGGCAACCGAACTATGGAAAAAAACTGATAAAAGAATTGAAATTGGCCCGAGTTTTCTCCATCTTGATCATCAATCAAAACTTCTCAATCATCATCATATGAATTGGCGATTGAAGGCCATCGAAGAGCACTCCTCTATGGAGAAAGACAAAGAATTGGCCTATAGTTTGTGTGTGGCACTTTCTAAGGATGATGCTTTAAAAATTAGAAGTGAGCTTCTAAAATCCATTGCAAATCTTCGAAAGATTGCTGACCCCTCTCCCTCCGAAGTCGTTTATAACCTAAATTTCGATTGGATTAACCTCACACGTGAAAATTAAAGTGCTTATGGATTCGAGCTCCTTTCTTGAGAATGTCTTGAGAATATTTTAAGGCATATTTATCAGTGATAAAATTTACAACATCCCCCTTCTGGAAGATTATTCAGCTAAAATAATTTACCTATGAAAAAAATCTCTACACTCACAACAGTTGCAACCTTTGCGTCCACAATTATTGGGGTTGGGATCATTGCCGTTATTGCCTTTTTTTTAATCCATAAGCTTCAGTATGATCACTTGGCCAAAGATAAGAAGCACTCGTTAGAAATTGCTAATAAAGCTCTCATCCTTCCAGTTTGGAATTATGACGAAGGATATATTGAAGAAATCCTCAGCTCATTCATCGGTGACGAAACAGATAACGTAGTGGCCATGAGAGTTGTTATGCTCGAAAATGGACGTGAGTTCATCAAAACGTCTCCACAAGTTAATTCTCCTATTGATCAGTTAAAAAAACTCGAACACATGAATGTTTTAAAACAAAATATCGTCTACCGAGGACGAGAACTAGCTACTCTTGAAGTGTATTTTTCTTCTGCTAATTTTAATAATTCCTTCAATCGCATCATTGCTTTTATTTCATTTATCACATTCACACTTGGTGTCGCTCTCGCCTTCGTTATGAATTCGACTATTAAAAGATTATTGACGGCTCCACTCAACGAAATCGCCCAAGATGCTAAGAAGGCCGGTGAAGGTCAATATGATATTAATTTCAAAACTCACTATACAGGTGAGCTCAATATTGTAACTGAAGCCTTTAATGAAACATTGAGTGCTCTCAAAGAAAGAGATAGTCTCCTCATTCAACAAAATACGATGCTCGAAGAGCTTGTTGAAAAACGGACGAAAGAAAGAGATGAGGAACGTCTCAAAAGCTTTCAAGCAAGCCGACTAGCGGCCCTTGGTGAAATGGCCGGGGCCATTGCTCACGAAATCAACAATCCTCTTACGGTTATTCAAAACTATTCTAAAAATATTGCTCAGGCCCTATTGAACACTGAACGCGATGACCTCATTGTTAAATCGCAAAAAATTCAAAGCATGAGTGAACGAATAGCGAGAATCATCAAAGGATTACGTTCATTCTCTCGTGATGGCAAAGAAGATGAGCATCAATTTTACCCAATTGAGAAATTCGTTGATGACCTTACTTGTCTCTGCTCTTCGCGAGCAAAGGATCTTGAAATTGATCTGAGTTTTGATTTCGATAAGAATGACTTAATCTTCGTTAACGTGACAGAGATTGGGCAAGTTCTCATTAACCTAATCAACAATTCCATCGATGCCGTCATCGATCTCCCTGAAAAATGGATTAAAGTTAAGTTTTTCACAGTTGGTGACAAAACCCATATTACTGTTACTGATAGTGGGGCCGGGATCTCCCTTGAATTGCAAGATAAAATTATGGATCCTTTCTTTACGACGAAAGACTTGGGTAAAGGCACTGGCCTTGGTCTACCTATCAGTCATCGAATCATTTCACAGCATGGTGGACAATTCATTTATAACTCACACTCAAGTCACACTGAATTCATCATTACTCTCCCAATCCATAAACATCCTGAACAACCAGGTCTGCAATAATGATGAAATATGTTTTATGCCTCCTTCTTTTTTTTAGCACTCATGTCTCTGCGAAGACGATTATCAAAGTTGGAGCATACAATTATCCCCCATTCGTCGAATGGCGTAATGGTAAACCTCTAGGGCTCATCAACGACTTCGTAACGATTCTTAACAACAATCAGGATAAATATATATTCAGTATTGTAGAAACTACTTCTAATCGTCGCTATTACGATTTAGAAAATAAGTACTACGACATCATATTTTTCGAAAACATTCTTTGGAGCTGGGATAAATCAAAAGTTCATGTTTCCAAAATTTTTCTTCAAGGCGGGGAAGTTTTCATTGCCAAAAAAATCCCTGGCCGCAACCAGAGCTACTTCTCAGACATCAAAAACAAAAGAATTCGAGCATATCATGGCTATCACTATGCCTTTTTGGACTATTCGACAGATCCTAAAGATTTAAAAAAATGGAATGTCGAACTCACCCAATCTCATGATGGAAACATTCAAGCGGTTATCGATGACCGAGCTGATCTCGCAATGATTACACTCGATTACTTAAAGGTCCTCTTTAAGACGAAACCAACGCTAAAAAATGAAATCATCGTCTCATCGAAGTTTGATCAGACTTATAAACATTCGGCCATGATTCGGACAAATAGCAATATTCAATTAGAAGAAGTAAATGCTCTTTTGGTGAAGATTCAATCCGATCCGGCCTTCAAATCAATCTTTCTCTCTATGGGACAATAATCAAATGAAACTAATATTGATCCTCCTTTTATTCACAATAGTTCAAACGCCGGCCAAAGCAGCTGGACCAATTCGTCTGTGTTATGAAGATGTAACCGTCTTTCCTTGGATTACTGGAGATGAAGAGGGCCTAGCACTCATCGAAGTAAAAATGGTTGAAGAGGAACTAGGGCTCCGTTTTAATCTCATTCGACTTCCTTGGAAAAGATGCCAAATGGAAGCTGAAGCTGGTAAAATTGAAGGATTGATCGCCGCAAGTTATACTAAAGAACGGGCCGCTTGGGGGGTCTATCCTACACTTTCCAATGGCGAACTGGATGTTGATAAACGACTTCATACAGACAGCTTTCACGTTTACATACGTAAAGACAGTAAAATTCAATTTAAAAATGGAAAATTCATAGACTTAGGGTTGAATGAAATTGGTGTTCAATTAGGCTATTCAGTTGGAACGGATCTTAAAGCTCAGGGATACAACGTTCACTCTTCATTTGCGAGCGCTTATGATTTACTCAAACAACTTGATATCAAAGCGATCAATGTGGCCGTTCTCCAAAACCACGAATCAAAAAGAATTTTGCAACTACACCCTGAGTTAAGTAAAAACATCCGTCGAGTGAATGGGCCTTATAAAATCAAAGATCAGTATATTCTCTTTACAAAATCTTTTTATGATAAAAATGAAGCACTCGTGAAGTCGATCTGGAAATCAGTCGCGCGTGCCCGTAAAAGTCAGAAGTATAAACTAGCAGAAGAAAAAGTGCTTAAGCACCGTCAATAATATCCGACCAGCGCCATCAACACATCAAATCATTTTGATATCAAAACATTTTGATTTATAATTGAAGTTCAATCACCAGGATGATTATTATGGAAATGGATTCCATCAACTCTTGTTCAGAAAAACTCAAAATTCTTGCGAACCCTCAACGCTTAAAAATTCTTGAGCTCATTTCCCACCAAAAACTAAATGTAAGTGAGATCAATGAATATATCGATCTTCCTCAAAATTTACTTTCGTATCACTTAAAAGCTCTAGAAGAAAACGGCTTTGTCTCAAGTGAACGAATGGGAAAACACGTGATTTATTTCAAGACCAAAAATGTCACTCTCGAAAACAAAAATATTAAACTGAACTTAGATTGTTGCGAACTTAAATTTAAGAGGAATTAATGAAGAATTTTCTTTTCATATTGGTCTTGCTCCTGCCAGCAACAACTTTTTCCCAAGAAACGGTAAATATCACGGGCTCAAGTACAATAGCTCCCCTAGTTGTGGAAATAGCAAAACGATTTGAAAAAACTAATTCAGGATTGAAGATTGATGTTCAAACAGGTGGCTCTTCTCGTGGAATTAAAGATGCTCGTGAAGGAACGGCCGCGATTGGAATGGTTTCTAGGAAATTAAATCCAGATGAAGGTGAACTCAAATTTTTCACTGTGGCCTTAGATGGAGTTTCAGTGATACTTCATAATAGAAATCCTGTAAAAACTCTTACATCCGAACAGATTGTAAAAATCTATAAAGGTGAAATCAAAAACTGGAAAGAAGTTGGCGGTAAAGACGCATCTATTACAGTCGTCAATAAGGCCGAAGGCCGATCAACTCTCGAACTTTTCACACGCTACTTTAATCTTAAAAATTCTGAAATTAAATCGGCGGTTGTTATCGGGGACAATGCTCAAGGAATTAAGACAGTTGCCGGAAATATCAACTCTATCGCTTATGTTTCAATTGGTACTGCCGAATCGGCCATTTTTGATAAAACACCAATCAGACTACTTCCAATGGATGGTATTGAGGCCAATACAGAAAATGTGAAAAATGGAACATTCCCAATTTCGCGTCCACTGAATCTTGTGACCAAAACGATACCTCAAGGTCAGCTAAAAAAATTCATTAATTTTGCAACATCTAAAGCAGTAAACGATATTATTCTTGATCAATACTTTGTTCCCTTAAATTAAAATGTTTAAGAATATCAGCTTTGTCGTTACATTTTTTTGTTTTTTGCTGCCACTGTTGATTATATTCTTTCTATTCAAAGAAAGTTATGAAGCCATATCTCATTTTGGTTTGACTAAATTTTTTACTGACCCTTCCTGGTATCCAAGTGAAGGACTGGTTGGCCTAAAAGCACAAATGCTGGGGAGTTTACTTGTTTCATTTTTCGCTTTAATCATCTCCCTCCCATCCTCGCTTGCGTTTGTTTATCTCAATGAATTGATGATCCCCACAAGACTGGCATCTTTTTTTAATTTATGTATTGATACTTTGTCAGGAATCCCCTCCGTAATTTTTGGTCTTTGGGGTTTAGTAAAAGTAGTTCCATTGCTTACAGAATCAAAACCACCAGGAACATCGCTCCTTGTTGGGGCCATCATTTTAGGCATGATGATTTTTCCCAGTTTTGTTGTAGGCTTTCGCCAGTCTTTGAAAACTTTCGATCAATATTACAAACATGCTTCAGTGAGTTTGGGACTGTCTCCGTTTCACTATTTTTACAAAATTTTTATCCCATCTAATCTTCGTGCACTTTTTTCTGTCACACTTCTCCAATTTGGTCGTGCACTAGGAGAAACAATGGCCGTATTAATGGTGACGGGTAATGTTTCGCAAATACCAGATTCGCTTTTTTCACCAATCAGAACGTTAACAAGCAATATCGCTCTTGAAATGGCCTATGCAACAGGTGCTCACCGTTCAAGTCTCTACATGAGTGGATTATTCCTGGCGATTATCCTCCTTGTCTGTTTGATTTTTGCCTTCTTCCTAAAGGAAAAGCATGACTAAGAATATACTGACAGCATTTCTTGTTGTACCTATGCTTGTTTTGTTCATGCTTCTTATTTTCGATGTCATTTCATTGGGACACCAAGGTTTAACATTCAGTTATTTTTTTGAAGAAACCACCCGTGCAGGAAAAAGCGGCGGTATCGGTTCCATTCTCTACTCAACGACTATCATTGTATTTCTTGCTCTCATTTTCTCGTCAATATTATCGATAATGAGCGCACTGGTTCTAACTTTTTATATTTCAAAAAAACCAGCGTTTTATCACATTTGTGACATTTCAATTACTCTATTAAGCGGACTACCTTCTATCGTGTTTGGACTTTTTGGTAGTACTTTTTTTGGAAGTTATTTGGGATTAGGTTATTCGTTACTCTCGGGTGGACTTACTCTCACACTCATGGTGCTTCCTTTCTATACAAAAATTTTGCACGAAAGTTTCAAATCCATTCCTCGTGAATACCTGATGTCGGCCTATGCGCTCGATCTCTCTTTGTTAAACTTCACTCGCCATACACTTCTTCCTTTAAATATGTATGCTGTTTTAGCTGGGGCCATTTTCTCAATCAGTAGAGCATTGGGTGAAACTGCTGCTTTGATCTTTACCAGCGGATTTGTCGATCGTTTTCCAAATTCACTTTTTGATTCGGGCAGAACACTCTCCGTGCACATTTATGATTTAGCTCTCAACGTTCCAGGTGGAGATGCGGCCGCTGCCCGCGCTTCGTTTGTCATGCTCTTGCTTTCGTTAACTTTAAATTTTACTCTCAATCTTGTTCTTAAAAGAACAATGAACGCTAGGAATTAATATGATTTCTGTTCAAAATTTCTCTTTGAGTTTTGGTAAAAAACAAATTTTAAAAAATATTTCTTATCAATTTTCTGAAGGTATAACGGCTATTGTGGGTCCTTCAGGAACAGGTAAATCGAGTTTTGTCCTTAGTTTGAATCGTTTGAATGATATTCATCCTGATACAAAATATAGTGGTGAAATATTTTTTCAAAAGACAAATGTACTCAAAGAAAAAAAATTACGCCCCATCCGCCATTCGATCGGAACCGTTTTTCAAAGGCCAACGCCTTTCCCCGTCTCAATCCAAAAGAATTTAGAGATCACTCTTAATGAAGTGGGTGTTCACGATAAAAAAGTCGTGCTCGAGAAAATTGAAAACGTGTTAAAAAAAGTTGCTTTATGGGACGAGGTTTATGACAAACTCCATACTAGTGCACTCAGGCTTTCTGGCGGTCAGCAGCAGCGACTTTGCCTGGCCAGAACACTACTAACAAGTCCCAAAATCCTCATCTTAGATGAACCATGCAGCTCACTAGATCCCATTTCAACAATGCAGATCGAAACACTCATAAAAGAAGTATCAAAAGAGATACCGGTCATTATCGTCACTCACAACCTTAAGCAGGCAAAAAGAATTTCTGAAAATCTTGTTGTTTTCAGTATAATTGATGGTGTCGGACAAATTGTAGAAGTCGGAAAAAGTTCTGAAATTTTTTCAACTCCAAAACATGCGTTCACTAAAAGTTATCTTGAATACGAAGCTTTTTAAGGAAAAGAAATGGAAAGTTTAGACAGCATCAAAGAATATTACGGGAAAGTTCTCCAAACCAATGCAGATTTGAAAACGACTGCATGTTGTACGGCGGAAAGTATTCCTGTTCACTTGAGAGACATCCTTAAAGTTATACACGATGAAGTGGTAACAAAGTTTTATGGTTGTGGCTCACCTATTCCTTTTCTTGATCTTGAAGGTAAAACTGTTCTTGATTTAGGAAGTGGATCTGGCCGTGACTGCTACCTCCTCTCAAAACTTGTTGGCCCAAAAGGAAAAGTCATTGGTGTAGATATGACGGATGAGCAGCTAGAAGTGGCCAGACGTCATCAAGACTTTCACGCGAAGGCCTTTGGTCATGAAAAATCAAACATCACCTTCTTAAAAGGTTATATTGAAGATTTGAAATCGGCCGGCATTGCCGATAATTCTATCGATCTTGTTGTTTCAAATTGTGTTATCAACCTTTCGCCTAATAAGAAGAAAGTTTTTGCTGAAATTTTCCGCGTTTTAAAACCGGGTGGAGAATTTTATTTCTCTGATGTTTTTTCTGATCGCAGAATTCCAAAAGCTGTTGCTGAAGACAAAGTCATTCTTGGAGAATGCTTAGGTGGAGCACTTTACACAGAAGACTTCAGAAGAATGATGTATGAAGTGGGATGTCCGGACTTTCGTACACTTTCAAAATCGAAAATCGATGTGATGAATAAAGAGATTCAGGCAAAAACGGGAAATATTCAGTTTTTCTCAATTACAGTTCGTGCTTTCAAAATTCCTCTAGAGGACCGTTGTGAAGATTTTGGGCAAGTCGCATACTACCTCGGAACGATTCCAGAATGCCCTCATAAATTTGCTCTAGACGATCACCATATCTTTGAAACAAATAAACCTATGCTGGTTTGTGGAAATACTGCAGATATGGTTAGCAAAACCCATTATCAAAAACATTTCAAAGTGATTGGGAATAAAGATGTTCACCTTGGACTTTTCGACTGTGCTCCTGTTGGTGGATCAACTAGCAATACTCAAGATTGTTCAACTGGTGCTTGCTGCTAAAGTAAACTTTTTAGATTTTGATGGCCGTTTCGATAATGATCTTTAGAGATTGATCATTAAAAGGCCGTCATCCAACAGCGAGGCCTTAGGCCAAGAGTATCTCCATTTTTTTTTGTACAAGCACCTGGATGAGCATCAATCTTTGAGAGTTCTTCATTTACTGACTTGTCACAAAGGGCCCCTTGGAAAAATGTATCAAGGCGACATTGAGCTTTGTTGTGATCTTTTTCAATCATCATCACTTTCTTTTTATCAGGAGTTTCGAAACTCACTGGCTTCGACTCTTTTGTTAAAACAGCGATAAACTGCGAAATCTCCTGCCCAGCAAGAGCGGAGCGCTGACAGATGAATTGTTCATGTTTTGACTTAAAGCTTTCACCACATTGTTTAATAACAAAAGCAGGAACAACTTTGGTCGCAAGAATTTCTTCGTTTGATTCTTTTTCAAAAACTCTGCGCGCGCATTTTAAAGTTGCGAAATAATCACTCTGTCCTTCGACGGACGACCACTTACGATCCACTTGAAAAGCTTGTGTCTTTTTTGGATAGCCACCTAAATGATGACCGAGTTCATGACAGACAACCATGAGAAATCCGTCTTCAGTCATCTGAGGATGGCGAGCAAGTCCTCCATACATAGAGACGTACCATTCAGTTCCTCTAGACATGTCACGAGCTGCACTTGCATTGACTGTATTGTCTTCCCATTTGCGGTTAAAGATAAGCCTTGCTCCTTGAGCTTCAACGATAGGAGCATAAAGGGCATTTACTTTATCGATGACGCTATCAAATTGTTCTTTTGAAATTCCAGTTGGGTTTAATTCATTTACAGGAATTGAAAGATTGTTATCAGGAACAAAGGCCTGGGCATTTAGTGTTAACAAAAAAAGAAAAAGTGCTTTCATACTATCCTCTCGCCTCGAATTCAAATTCAACTTTACCATCTTTATTCATCGCTAAAAAAGCATTAAAAGGTTTTCCGGCCTTTGATTTGAATCCTTTTATAAGATCCGTTTTTTTATGAATCATGAGTTTTTTTATTTGTGCGTCTGTGAGTTTTTTCTTGGCAACGAATTTCCAAATGGTGAATCCACATCCTTCTTTCCAACGAGAACAGCTGAAGGATTTTGGAAAGTCCATGATTTGAGCTTTACAGAGAGGGCAATCACCCAACGCTGAAGGAACTGGTTTTGCTTTTGGACCAAAAGTTTTTCCACCATACGTTTTGGG
This sequence comes from uncultured Bacteriovorax sp., assembly GCA_946482295.1. The sequence goes on from CAMLRB010000005.1 coordinate 22,047, forward strand.
TTTCGAGGGATCTCGTTCGACGCCCGCAAAGGCCTTCCATTCATTAGTCGCACTATTGATGAAATCATGCACATTATCTAAAAACTCGAGATCGTCACACTCCCCTTCGGCCATACTACTAAGTGTGAGTTCCAGTTTGGCGGTTTGAGATACACTTGTGAGCTCTTTTGTAGAAGGCATATCGGCGAGTTTATCAACGAGTAGTATACCTTTCTCTGTGGCCTTTAGATTTTTAGCAGAACGTTCAATATAACTTCGCTTGAGAAGTGTCTCGATAATTTGAGCGCGAGTGGCCTGTGTTCCAAGGCCAATTTCTGTGCGGAAGATTTTTTTAAGATCACTCTCTTCCACAAGTCGAGCGGGATTTGTCATATCATATAAAAGAGAAGCTTCAGTATACTCAAAAGGCGGTTTCGTTTTTTTACTTTCAATTTCACCTGAGTTAAAAATGCCTACTTCTCCTAGCGATAATTCAGGAAGCAACTCTTCCGTTTCTCTTCCTTCTAAAACTTTAAATCCCATTTCGAGTATTTTTTTGCCACGAGCTTTAAAAAGTTCTTTTTCACATTCAACCTGAATATCAGTTTCCAGGTAACGGTGATTTTCTAAGAAGTTTGTGATGAAACGCTTTAGCACCAGGTGAAAAATTTTACCTTCGGGGGAATTTTCATCACCGCTAAAATCTTTCAAAGGAATAAGACCGTGGTGATCTGTAAGTCTTGAATCGTCAAAAACCATTTTATTTTTTACAGAAACTTTGAATCCGGCGAATTTTGCAAAATGCTCGGGATAGAGATCTTTGAATTTAAACACGAGGGCCTTCACCATATCAAACGAAGAAGTCGCCATGACTTTTGAATCTGTTCGTGGATATGAGAGACATTTATATTTTTCATAAAGTGACTGGGCAATTTCCAGCGTTTTGCTCGCTGAAAAACCAAATTGCATATTCGCCTGACGTTGAAGTTCTGTCAGTGAGTATAATCCTTGAGGATAAGAAGTTTTCTCTGCTTCATTAAGGATAGTGATGACAGCTTTTTTCTTCTCACATTTTGACAGGATACTTTCAAAATCAGTTTTTTTATCTTTGCGTTTATCGTCCTCTTTTTTTTGAGGATCAAACCAATAGGCCGAAAATATTCCAGCTTTATATTTAAACTGGGCCTTTAATTCAAAATAATCCTGAGGGACAAAACTATCGATCGCTTTACGACGCTCTACCAACAAACTTAAAACGGCAGTTTGAACGCGCCCAACGGAAAAGAGATCATTAAGTTTAATTGTTGCTAGACGAGAGAGATTCATCCCAACAAGCCAATCTGCTTTTTGACGAGCGCGACCAGCAATAAAGAGTCGGTCAAAATCATAAAGAGGTTTGATATTTTTTAGTTCGTTATGAATGACTTCTTTTGTAAGTGCTGCCGAAGTCCAAAAGCGATAGGCCCGATGTCTGCTTTTCGCATCATTCAGAATGAGACGGGCAATCAATTCTCCTTCTCTTCCAGCATCCGTGGCCACAATGACTTTCTCAATATCAGGTCTTTTAAGGAGACGTTTGATCACGTCTAACTGTTTTTTTGTTTTTGGCTGAGCTTTGAATTTAAATTCTTCAGGCAATATAGGAAGAGTATTTAAACTCCATTTTTTAAATTTGGGATCGTAATCTTCTGGATCAAAAGGCGCAAGCAAATGGCCGATTGCCCAGGTAATGACATAGCTGTCGTTTTCGATATAACCGTCATTCTTTCCTCCAGCACTTAGAGCTAGAGCAAAGTCACGGGCGACGGAAGGTTTTTCAGTAAGAATTAATGTTTTCATTATTCTAGAGTTAACAAAAAAAAGGGCCGGAGTAATCCGACCCTTTTGAATTTAGCATTTAAATTCAGCTTTGAAATTAGATTTCAGCTGAAGTTGGCTTGTACCAGCAAAGTGGACGAACACCATCTGTGTAACCATCTTTCTTAATACATACACCAGTGATTGCGTTTGTATCAGAAACGTCTTCACTGATTGATTTATCACATAGACCACCAGAGAAATAAGTATCTAGACGACACTGAGCTGCTGGGTGGTTATCGTTTGTACGAGATACTTTTGAAGTATCTGGAGTGTCAAAGTTAACTCTTGAGTTACCACCTAGGTCACCAAGAAGCATAGCAAGTGATTTACCGGCCATTGCTACACGCTGACATAGAGCAATTTCTCTTTCTGATTTATAGATCGCTTCACAACGCTTAGTTGCTTCAGCATCAACAGTCATTTTTGAAACAGCTGCGATGTTGTCATCGTTTTCGTAAACGCGACGAAGACATTTCATAGCTCCCCAGTAATCAGATTGACCTTCGTTAGAAGCCCAAGCAGATCCGAATCCACCTTTCTTAGGAGCTCCACCAATGTGGTGACCTAATTCGTGACAAACTACAAGTTGGAATCCGTCTACAGTGACTAGTGGGTGACGAGCAAGACCACCGTACATGTTAACTTGCCAAGTTGAACCCATTCTTTGAGCTGAAGCATTTACTGTTTCATCTTTCCAAAGATTGTTCATCTTAAGAGTTCCACCCTTAGACTTAACGATTGGGGCGTAGATTGTAGAAACGCGGTTAATGGCATCCAAGAATTTCTCTTCAGTCATGTTGTTTGCGTTTTTATCATTAACACCGATTTTCAGATTGTTTTCTGGAGCAAAGCCACTTTTACCGTGGATATCGCAAGAGAAAGCTTGTGAGAATGTTAAAGTCGTTGCCATCAATGCAACTAAAATCCCTTTTGTCATAATGTCCTCCGTAACAAATATTAGGATTTAATTATGATTCACCTTGAATTGTGGTCTGGAAAAGAAATTAATCTCTCATTATCTGACATTTCCTGTACGACTCTTTTCTCCAATGAAAAATCAAAAATTAAAAAAAGAAAAGGCCCCAAAAAAGGGGCCATTGTCAAAAAATTGGCAGAGGTTTTTTTCTGTTTAGATTTCGTTAGCGCCTGGTTTGTACCAGCAAAGAGGACGTGTTCCCATTGTGTAGCCATCTTTTTTGATACATGTTCCAGTGATGGCATCTGTATCAGAAACATCATCAAGGATTGATTTATCGCAAAGTCCGCCGTGGAAATACGTATCAAGACGACATTGAGCTGCAGGGTGGTTGTCATTTGTTCTCTTAACAACTTTTGTATCTGGAGTGTGGAAATTTACATTTGAATTCCCGCCTAATGAGCCAAGAAGTGATCCAAGTGATTTTCCCGCCATCGCTACACGCTGGCAAAGAGCAATATCCGAAGCTGACTGGTAAGCTTGCTGACATTTTTCAGTCGCCTTAGCGTCGATTTGCATTCCAGCAACGATTGCGATGTTGTCATCATTCTCAAGAACGCGTCTCATACACTTAAGACCTGCGAAATAGTCTGATTGTCCCTCATTAGAGGCCCAGTCTCCACCGTAATATTTTGGAGCTCCACCGAGGTGGTGACCAAGTTCGTGACAAACAACCATCATGAAACCATCATCAGTCGTAAGGTTGTGACGAGCAAGACCCCCGTACATATTAACGTGCCAAGTATCTCCTGATTGGTTTGCAGAAGCGTTTACAGTAGTGCTTCTCCAGTCATTGTTCATTTGAAGTTTCTTTCCACGAGCAGCTACGATTGGAGAATATACCGCTTCAACTCGGCCGATGATTGCATTGAATTTTTCTTCAGTCATTGTGTTGGCCATTTTATCACCAACTGCGATGCTTAGGTTGTTCTCTGGCATGAATCCAGTTTTTCCATGAATGTCACATGCAATTGCTTGTGAAAATGATAAAGAAAGAGCGAATGTACTTAGTAAAATTCCTGTTTTCATCGAGTCCTCCATAACGTCTAATGAACAATAACTAATGCTCTCTCCATTTTAATTTTTGTGGTGAAAATAAATCTTTCAATGTCTATCATTGAAGTGTTCGACAGAGATTAGATAACTGACTATTCACTTTGGTTTTTCCCTCTTTCACGTTAAGGTTTGAATATGAAAAAACTTTTAAAAATTACTCTTCTTTCTCTATTAATGACTTCTGTGCATGCACAGGAAAAGGAATCAGATGAAAAAGATGAAGAAACAACAGGCCGTGCTTCTGTAGGCTATGGTCTTGCGTTGAAGAAGAATAATCGCGAGGGGAACACTTATGAAGATGCCGATAAAAACACAATAGCTAAAGCTTTTCCACTCGTTCAGTTTTCCTATGGTCGATTTTCATTAGGTGGACAGGGTCTTGCCTTTCGTTTAACAGGAACTGAACGCGAGAGTTTCTCTCTCATCGCAAACTTAGGTGGTGAACGATATGAAGCACCTGGAATGGTAGGACGAAAAAAGTCTTTATTCGTCGGAGGTCTTTATAAGTGGAATAAATATTCGCTCATGGCCTCTCATGATGTTAGTGCTAAATCAAAGGGAACAGATGCTCAATTCTCTTATAATGAAGTTTATTTTATTACCAAAGGACTACTTGCACGCGCATCGGCCTTTGTTGAATTTCACGATAAAAACTACAACCAGTACTATTATGGAGTGAACGCCACTGAAGCAACAGCAACTCGAGCCCAAACAAATTTAAAAGGCTCATTCACGCCAGGAGTTGGTGGAATGTTGATTTCGCAAATCGTTCCACGCTTTTCACTCTTAACGGGATTAAATTTTAAATTAATCAGTAAAAAAATCCAAGATTCACCCACCGTTAAAGACCAACCGTTAGATGTTGGCGGGTTTATCGGTTTTAATTATCGACTTTAATTACTTCTTGATAAACATCTGTTCGATTTCAACGGCAACCTTTCTATAAGAAGGAAGTTGAAAACGCTCTTTCTGTTGTTTAATGACCAGTGGAACTTTAGTATGATCGTCGAGAGCTAAAATTTGCGTTACAAAATCCTCTACTACGACGAAAAAAACTGCCATCGGTGAAATGGAAGCTGTTAGGGCCTCCGGGAAGCCTACTCCATTTGAAACACCATGATGTTGTTTGATGATAAGATCAACTCCTTGAGGGAGTTTAGGATAGGATTGAACAAGCATGGCCGCACGATTGGCGTGATTTAAAACCAGATCTCTTTCTCTTGGGGTGAGATCCGCTTTTTTCAGCTGCTCAGTATCCATGATTTTTAAGAGGCGTTCTTCTTCTAAATAAATGTCATGGAAAAAACTCACCATCGAAATTTTATCTAGTAAAATATTTTGCTGACCACCACTTCCCCATTCCATTTTGGGAAGAAGTGTATAAGACAGCAAACATATTATGTAGGAGCGTCTGTAAGAATAACTAAGAGTATTATCAAGAAGTTTTTTGAGAAGTGTTCCCAGTTTATCTGTTTTTACAATCTGATTTTTCATATTCATGATTGTCTGATCTACCATTGCTACACAGGCCGGTGTTATTCCAAGAGTCTTTATAAGGTCCGAACTCACGGTAAACGAATCGCCTGTTTTAGTTACGGCAGATTTTTCATCTGTTGTCGGAAGTGTCTTCATCGCTTTTAACGTCTGCGTAAGCAACCCGTTCATAAAGAGCTCTCGCTCCTCTCGTGAAATGAAAAATTCCTTTAAACCGATGTCTTCATATTTCATTAAATCATCACGATTGAATTTCTCACCGAAGTTTAGTCTTTTGGCGTATTCATCACCCGATTTTTTAACCAGCCTGATGTACACATCACAAGGCGAGAGATTCATCATGTAAAAAATGCGAATTGGAAATGAAATGTAATCAGGAAGCTTAAGATGAGAAAAATCTTCTTTCTTTTTATCGAGGGCCTTAAGTACCAGACGATTAATTTCTTCGATTCTTACATTGTCCGAAACAAGAGCATATTTTTTGAAAGCGTGCTCAAATTCTCCTATGACAATAAGAGGTGTTTTTAAACTCATATCGTAAACAACGTTTAAAAGCAGTTCAGCAATAGGTTCTGAAGGGGTCTCTGGAGTCTCTTCAGAGGCATTTCGTACGACAAATAAGTCGAAATATTCGGCCTTTTTAATAAGGCCCAAAGCCTCTGCTGCGGTTTTTACCCATTGAACGTGGGCACCGAATTCCCGTTGTAAGTTTCGCTCAATTACGTCGCCGGCCATTTCATTTGGCTCAACTAATAGAAATTTAAGTTGCATCCTTTTATTTTAATCGAAAGAAAGAAAAAGTGTTGATAAATTTCTGACAGCACGCGAACAAAAACAATCAGACTTTAATAAAGTTTCAGTTTTAAAGATCTTCCCAATCAATTACAATTCCATTGAGCATTAGTACTTTTTCCAGAGGAATATAGATGAAATTCACGATTGCGCTCATTTCAGCTTTGGCGTTCTTTTCCACATCCGTTTTAAGCGCGGAAATCAGTTGGGAGACTCTCAAAACTCTAGAAATGGATGAAAAAACAAAAAAACCAAAAATTCCCGATGCTTTGAAAAAAAGCTTGAGTAAAGAAGTTACTCTTAAGGGATTTATGATGCCTCTTGATTATGAATCAAAAGAAATTGTCGAATTTCTTTTCATGCCATACGTTCCATCATGCATGCACGTCCCCCCTCCACCGGCCAATCAGCTCATTTTAGTTAAAATGAAAAAAGGAACCAAAGTTAAACCTTCAATGGCTCCGTTGGAACTCACAGGCAAACTCACTGTGGAATCTAATCCTGATTTGGAATCATCTTACAAAATGGAAGGATTCAAAGTTCAAGACTTAAAAAACTTTACACCTCCAACACCTGCGGGAGCTCATCCATGAAAACCATTTTTTTAGCTGGCCTCTTAATCAGTTTTTCTGCGTATGCTGATAAACATGAACACAAACATGGCCATAAATCTCTCTCTGCTCATGAGCATGGAACATGTGAACTCGCTATGGCCTTCGAAGGAAAGAAAGTTTCAATAGAACTCTCTGGTCCAAGTGAATCATTTCTTGGTTTCGAACATGCCCCTAAATCAAAAGAAGAAAAATTAGCAATGGATCGCGCTCTTGCACTATGGAATGTTGAACTACCTACAAAACTTATCATGTTCGACAATAAGCTAGGCTGTACAAAAGAATCATCATCTTTTGAGCAAACGGCCCACGAAGGAGAACATAGTGAAGTCATGGCCAAAGCAGTTTATAACTGCACAGGATCTTTCGCTGGAACAGATGTTAAGATCGGTATCAAAGATAAATTTCCAAAAGTTAAAAAATTAAAATTAGAAGTCATTGCTGAAAAGACAAAAACAATCGACATCAAAAAGGCCATTGAAACTGTCCGTCTCTAAGGATTTTCCCGTGAACGTAATTGAACTAAATGATTGCCAATTTACTTATACCCCTCATTCTCCACTAACCATTAATATTTCTCGCCTTGAAATCAAACAAGGCGAAAAAGTTTTTTTACATGGTCCATCTGGTCTGGGAAAAAGTACATTACTGAATCTCATCGCTGGTGTGCTCGCTCCGACAAAAGGCGATCTTTGGGTCTTAGGTCATAATTTAAAAGATCTCTCTGCTTCAAAGCGTGATCGCCTTCGTGGTGAAAATATTGGTTACATCTTTCAAATTTTTAATCTCATTCCCTATCTCGATATAAAAGAGAACATTATTCTTCCTTGCCTGATTAACAGCAAAAGAAGTCGTGAAGATTTTGAAAAACAAGCTGAAGAATTAATCAATGCTTTAGGCCTCCGCGAACACGCTCATAAAAAGGTCACCGATCTCTCCATCGGACAGCAGCAGCGCGTAGCCGCTGCACGTGCTCTTATTGGTGAACCTAAACTCGTTATTGCCGATGAACCGACAAGCGCTCTTGATGATAAAAACACTCAAGAGTTTATGCAACTTCTCATAAATCTTTGTGAAAAACGTGGATTCACTCTTCTCTTTGTTTCACATGACGAAAGATTGAGAAATTATTTTACTCGTTCTGTTTCTTTAAGTGAGATTAACCGCCATGATTAATTTTCTAACCTTCAAATCTTTCAAAAATCGTAAATTAACGTCTCTTCTCTGCGTCCTCTCTATTGCTCTTTCCGTTACACTCTTTTTAGGGATTGAAAGAATTCGTCAGGGTGCTCGCGAAGGTTTTACGAACACTATTTCTAAAACAGATTTAATCGTAGGAGCTAAAGGCGGTCCCCTCCAGCTTCTTCTCTATAGTGTCTTCCATATTGGAAGTGCCGTGAACAATATTCGCATGAGCACTTTTCTTGAGATTAAATCAAACCCACAAGTTGAATGGGCAATTCCTCTTTCACTGGGTGATGCCTATAAAGGTTTTCGTGTCATTGGAACGGATGAAAACTTCTACAAGCACTATCGTTTTCGCGGCGATAAACAAGTTGAATTTGCTGCTGGTGTTCCAGCTTCTGATACATTTGATGTCGTCATAGGCTCAGAAGTAGCTAAAGTCTTTAAGCACTCTTTAAATGATCCCATCACACTCTCCCACGGAATCTCGAGTGAAGCCGTCCTTCACCATGATCAAACACCATTTAAGATTGTAGGAATTTTAAAACCAACACAAACACCGATTGATACCGCTGTTTACGTTACCCTTCATGGAATGGAAGCCATGCACTTTGGCTGGGAAACGGGAGTTCCAAGTGGTGAAGAAATAGCTCAAGAGCGATTCAAAAAAGAAAATATCCAAATCAACCAGCTCACATCATTTCTTGTTAAATTAAAATCGCGAATCGCTGTTTTAAGAATCAGAAGGGCCATTGATCAATATGTTAACGAACCCATTATGGCCGTCATTCCGGCCCTCGCTCTTCAAGAGATGTGGGAAACAATTGGTTATGTTGAACAGATTCTTTTTCTCGTGAGCATTTGTGTGTTGATTGTCGGACTCATGAGTATCGTAATTTCTCTCTATACTTCAATCAATGAAAGAAGACGTGAGATGGCCATACTTCGATCTTTAGGAGCAACTGCACCGCACATTCTTCTCTTAATGCTTTATGAATCATGTCTACTCGTTTTTTTCGGTTGTTTAATAGGAGTTGGTTCACTCTATGGTCTTCTCTATTTCGTCCGCCCTTGGCTAGAAAGTAATTTTTCAATCTATCTGCCAATCGAAGGACTTTCAAAAACAGAATGGATATACTTAGGAATTATTTTTGTGATAGGAACTCTTGCAGGCCTTATCCCAGCGATAAAGGCCTACATGAATTCATTACAAGATGGTTTAACAATTAAAATTTAGAAGTCGCGTTTTTTTACGAGAAGAGTTCCTAAATATACGGTAGCGCAGCTGATGACAACGAGGTGAATAATTTCCCACGAAAGATTCATCGGCTGCCACTTCTCCATATTTCCCGATAGAAGACTTGCTGAAAGTCCATCGAGAAATTTGAAGCGCGGAAACAGAAAATATAATGCTAAACCCAGGCCCTTAAACACATTAAACCCTTGCAGCCACTCATTAGTCGGAAGAACCGAAAAGGTATTGTAGGCCCAACCACTCGTCACAGTTAGAAGGATTAAAGAAATAAAAGCGGCCAATTTATTCATCATCATCGAAAAGAGAATTGCAATAAAGATGACGAGTAAAATATAAATGGCCATAACGAGAAAGCTGCCAAAATGCCCAATCGTATAGATATTCGTTTTAAAGGAAATACTATAAAGAATCGTCGTTAAAATATAAGCGTAAAAATAATATCCAAATACCAAAATCCAAGTCCCTACTACGCGAATGAAAAAATACTCCATACGACTAATGGGAAACGAGAGATATTGATAAATAATATTATTTTCAAAGTCCGATCGGATCGTGCTAATCCCAAAAACGATTGCGATGATAAAAATGAGCCAATTAAGAATTGAGAAAGAAAGTGAGAGCAAATTCACCCCCACAATCGCCAAACTTGAATCCTGTCCCATTTGAGAGCTTAATAAACTTGTCATCGTGTGCGAAAGAAGAATCGCCAGCGTCGTCACAATAAAAATTGCAATTAAAGTTTTGCTTCGTAGTTCTTTATTGATCGTGTCTTTAATGAGGGCCATATATTGAGTTTTCATTAAACGCGTCCTCCATCAGCACTAATCGTATTATAGAAAAAATCTTCCAATCGCGTTCCTTTTGAAAGCACTGAATCAACAGTGCCATGAGCAAGTAATCGGCCTTTGTTTAAAATGGCATATTCATCACAAAGTTGTTCCATTTCCAAAAGTACGTGTGAGTTAATAAAGAGTGTTTTTCCTGAATTTCTTAACTTTTTAATAATCTCTCGCAAATCCCTCATTCCCAAAGGGTCTAAACCGGAAAATGGTTCATCAAGAATGATCAAATCGTTTTGACCGATGAGAATACTTCCCAACCCTACTCTTTGCATTTGCCCTTTAGACATTTTAGAAAGTTTTCTATTTTCCAGATCTCTAATTTGCATTTCATCAAGTGCGTGTTCAACCTGTTCTTTGAGAATTGAACCTGAAAGTCCTTTCATTTGCCCGAAAAATTCAAGAACACCTCTGGCCGTATAATAGGGAAAAAAGGTGAATTTCTCTGGAATGAAAGCAACACCTTAACGTGATTCTTTCGATAGTGATGAATGACCATTAATACTGATTGTTCCTCGGTCACAGTGCATGATATCCAGAATGAGTTTCACAAGTGTAGTTTTGCCGGCACCGTTTGGGCCTAAAAGAGAGAATATCGTTCCCTGATTGATAGTTAAATTTATGTCTTGCAGTGAAAAAGTGTCCCCATAAGACTTCTCGACATTTTCTAGACGGATCAATTCCATTGATGAATTCCTTTGTCTCTCTTGTGACTTTAATAAAAACAGCTACAATCTATCTTAATAGAGACCACTTAAATGACAAAGAGAAATTAATATGGCGAATATTCAAAACCACATTGTAAAAACGGCCACTGGCCAGGAAAAATCCCTTCAAGATTACAAAGGCAAAGTCTTACTCATTGTTAATGTGGCCTCCCATTGTCGATATACAAGTCAATATACTGAGCTTGAAGAACTCTACCAAAAATATAAAGACCGCGGATTTGAAGTGCTAGCTTTCCCCTGCAATCAATTTGGCGGACAAGAACCAGGTGATGAAAAAGAAATTACAACATTCTGTAGCCTTAACTACGGTGTGACCTTCCCTATTTTTTCTAAAATAGATGTGAATGGAAGTAATGCTCATCCGTTATTTGTTGATCTCAAAAAATCTTTACCGGGTCTACTAGGATCAAAATTAATTAAATGGAATTTTACAAAATTTCTTGTCGATCGCCACGGGCATCCCGTCGCTCGTTATGCTCCAAAAGATAAACCTAAGGCCATGCTCAATCGAATTGAAAATCTTATAAATAACTAGTGACGTTGAAGAAAGGACTGAACTTCATCTAATGTTTTTGCCAATGAAATATTTTTTGAAGACGGCATATTAAATGTTGTGCCTTTCAAATTCAAAAAAAGAGATGAGAGATCACTTTTAATGATCTTGTGAATTTTTTCAGTCATTGCGATCTGATCGTGAGAACTTCCCGCAAGAATAAGACTTTTTATCTGCAGTGATTTTACCAACTCTATAAGAGCTTCTGCACTCACTGTTCCACAATAAATGTAAGCAACATTACTTTCATCGCAAAGGAGTCCAACACTTGCACTCTCCCATTCATGAGAACGATCAAATGAAGCTAGAAGAATTGGTTTTTTTCCGATGTCCTTTTTTCCTGTAGAAAAAAGATAGGAGTTCCAATGAAAGGCCATAAGAGAATGAATACTTTCCCTTTGAGAAGAGCTCATTTTGCTCTCTTGTGCTGTTTTCTCAACTGTAAACATAAATGGAAGAATAACTTTTTCAGCGTATTCACGTGACGTTAGCGCTGCCTTTAACTTTTGGAGTTCTTGACTGATGACATCCAGATTCACACTAAGCAGTGCAAACTTTAAAATGGACAATGACTGATCAACATCAACAGTTGATTTTTCCTCCACTAATGTAAACGATTGTTCGCTTAAACTCTCTTCAGATTTTCCAAGATCAATCAAAAGTTTTTTTAGGTCGTTAATTGGGTGATTAGCCACTTTGGAAATTGAGTATCCAAGGAGGCACAATTCGCTTAATAACATGAGCTTTTCGATGTCTTCTTTAGAATAGACGCGATGGCCGGAAGAATCACGCGATGGCACTAATGCTTTATAGCGTTTTTCCCAGGCGCGTATGGTATGGACGCCTACGCCTGATATCTTGGAAGCCATTTGAATTGTGTAAGCTGCGCTTATCACCATAATAAAGTGTCTCGTCTAAAAATTGTCTACTCCATCTTAGCACCATCTCCCTGGTAAAAATACTATATAAACTTATAATCAAAGAAGGCCGCATAGACAGGAGTTTTACAATATGAAAATACTTATCACGGGTGCTACTGGCTTTATTGGAACCCATCTTATTCATAAACTGTTAGAGAAAAATTTCACTGTACATGTTCTCTCTCGAAGTGCTCAATCGGCTAAACAGCAATTTCCAAATGAAAGTGTTCGTGCATTTGACTGGCCTGACTTTCGCCAGTCACCTCCAACTGAAAGTTTGGAAGGTATCAGTGGAGTCATCCATCTTATGGGTGAAAATATCGCAGCTAAAAGATGGACGGACGAACAGAAAAAAATTCTCAGAGATTCAAGAGTCGAGTCACTGCAATCTTTGAATCGTGCCCTTAATGGTCGTTCTTTAGACTTTCTCATTTCAGCGAGTGCGATTGGACTCTACCCAGTGAACGCTTCAAACTCTCTCGATGAAAACGCTCCTGCAGGAAAAGGTTTTCTTCCTGAACTTTGTAAGGAGTGGGAAAAAACAGCGTTTGAAAGCAGAATTTATAAACGTATTGTGGCCATCAGAACTGGAGTTGTACTTGGAAAAGATGGAGGAGCACTTGGTAAAATGCTTACACCTTTTAAATTAGGACTTGGTGGACCTATTGGAGATGGTTATCAAAAAATGAGCTGGATTCATATTGATGATCTCACTGATCTTTATGTCAAGGCCGTCCTCGATCAGACTATGTCTGGTCCATACAATGCTGTGGCCCCTGAGGTCGTCGATAACTTCACTTTCACTAAAGCTTTTGGACATGCTCTGCACCGACCAACACTTTTTCCGATACCTGAAACTGCTCTCAAAGTCATGTTTGGGGAAATGTCGACAGTTATGATTGATTCCCAATGGGTTGTACCGAAAAGGATTTCTGAAACAGACTTTCATTTTAAACACACAAACATCAATGAAGCGCTCGAGAGTCTCTTTCATTCAGGTCACAAATGAAAAGAGCTCTCTGTTGGATTAGACGAGATCTTCGAGTTCATGATCATTATGCTTTAGCTAGTGCTTTGAAAGAAAACGATGAAGTTTATGTTGTCTTTGTTTTTGATGATTTAATTTTGAATAAACTTGATCATAAACAAGATAGAAGACTCACCTTCATTCACGAAAGTTTAGTTGAAGTAAATCTAGAATTGCAAAAACATAAAAGTGAACTCATCATTCGAAAAGGTGATCCAACTGAAGAAATTCCAAAACTTTTGCAAGAACTCGAATGCGGAGCACTTTATTTCAATCGAGACTATGAACCGTATGCTAAAAAAAGAGATGAAGCAGTTTTAAAAAGATGCCAGAAGCTAAACATTTCTGTATCCCATTTCAAAGATCATGTTTTTAATGAAAAACATGAAATTCTCAATCTGAGTGGGGCCATTTATAAAGTTTACACGCCCTACAAGAATAAATGGCTAGAAACGTTTCAAGCTCAAGATTCATTTATTCCCGATTACAAATGTGATTTGAAAAAACTTGGCCCCAATAAAAATATCAAATCTATGCCACTTAAAACGGTCATAGCAAAATTAGGTTTTGAAGAAACTGACAATATGATTAAAGGCGGAACCTCGCACGGTTTTCAAATGCTCTCTCACTTCAAAAAACATATGCCCAATTATAAAATTGGTCGAGATTTTCCAGCTCTCGAGCAAACAAGTAAGCTCTCTACTCATTTAAGGATGGGAACCCTCTCTTTAAGAGATCTCATGCGTGAAGCTCTCAAAGAAAAAAATGAAGGATCGTCCGTCTGGTTGTCCGAACTCATCTGGCGGGATTTCTATCAGATGATCCTTGATGTTTATCCTCGTATTGAAAAACATGCGTACAAAAGCGAATATGATGCTCTGGAATGGTCAGGCAGTAATGAAGAATTCGCGGCCTGGTGTAATGGTCAAACAGGTTATCCAATCGTCGATGCGGCCATGCGTTGCTTGAATGAAACGGGTTTCATGCATAACAGATTGCGAATGGTAACC
>CAMLRB010000006.1 GCA_946482295.1 uncultured Bacteriovorax sp.
CAAACCGCTCCAACTGAAGAAATTAAAAAATAAGGAAAGACTATGATTAATGAACTATTTGAAAATATCCAACAACACTTATGCATGCTCGACCTCGCCCTTCACAGCAGTCAACAAATTGCGAGCTTTGCAAAGTTAGAGAATCTTGATGCTGTCGTTAACGAAACAGACAACCGCGAGAGACTCGTTAATGTTATTGGAAAGCTACAAGCTGGAATTGAAGATCAAATCAATCAACTAAATGCAGCTGCTCTTACTTCAGAAGACATCTCGATTTTAAAATCTTGGTTTCATGATCTTAGTCAATGGTCGGAAAAAATGATCGCTCTAGATCGTGAAACTGTTGAATATCTTTCAGAGCAAAAAGAAAATACAACGCAAGAAATCGCCCATCTCTTCAAAAACAAAGAGATCATCAAGGGCTACAATCACTCCCTCAAAAAATAATATTCCTCTCACGATGGTAGGCTTTGTTCATTGACAAAAATCCACTATCGTGAGGAAATATAAGAGCTGTTTAATGATTAAGCAGTAGTAATCAAAATAACCTTTTTGAACCTTAAGGACGAGGAACAGAGGTATCTATGAATCTCCCAAAAATTTCTAGTTACGAAATTAAAACTTCACGAACAAATCAAAAAGTTCCTGTCGTTAACGGTGTACACTTACATTCAATATATAATCCTTTCAAAGAAGCAGAGTCTTTAATTAATGCTCAACTTGAAAGCCTTAAATCCAAGAATGAGTTGCTCATATTAGGTTTAGGATTTGGTTATCATGTAAATTACGCCATCGAAAAAATGACTGAATTTCATGGACAAGATTATAGAATAATCGTTATTGAACCCAATGTTGATGTTCATAAAGACTGTATTGCATACGATCTGCTGAATAAAAAGAATGTACTTGTTTATTCAGGGTTCACTTCACATGAACTTTATAGCGATTTAGATCTCATTCACTTTCTTTTGAGAAAGCCGGCCATGATTGCCCACCCGGCCTCTTTCAATCTTTATCAATATTATTTTAAAAGTTTTCTCACTTTCCAAGCTCCAACAACTTTAGATGAAATTCTTACTTACACGCAGAGCTTTGAAGTTAAACAATTTCTCAAAAAATTTGCTTCAACTACAACTTTCCAGCATGCCCTCTACGATGAATTGCCACAAAAGAGTACTTTTGAGGATATGGATTTTTTAGCCATGGCCCTAGTTGAAATGACTAAGAAAAGCATAGATATGAATCAAGGTGATAACTAATGAAAAAGATCCTCATCATTAATTTAAGAAGACTCGGTGACGTTTTTTCGACTGCTCACTTATTAAATTCGTTTGCTGCTGATCCTGCAAACAAAGTCTCAATGCTTTGTTACAAAGAAAGCACTAACGCAGCAAAGACATTAAAGAATCTTTCTGAAGTTCATACTATTGATCGCAAAGAAATCATTACACTTAAAACTAACAAACTCTTCTCTGATGGGTTCGCACTTGAAAGACTTTTTGAACAGTTATCTCCCGTTCGCGATCAACAATGGGATCTAGTCATAAACTATTCTAATGATTCTGTTGGAACATATTTGGCTTCTTACTTAAAAACTTCTGCAAAAGAAATTGTAGGTATACACTACAATGCTCAAAGAAATATTGTAACAAAAAGTGATTGGGAACTTCTCTTCAATGATATTCTCCCAGTTACCCAATATGCACCTCTTCATTTTGTGGACTGTTATCATCGCATGGTTGGATTAACACCGCAAAGAGACGGGGTAAAAATCAATACAAACTCAGAATACAACGAAGAAGCTTTTACAAACATAAACTCACTTCGCAAAACTCAAGGAAGTGAAAGAACATCTAAAGTAATCGCCATTCAAATTAAAACGGCTGATGCACAAAAAGACATTCCTGAAGCTACTATCTGTGATTTGATTGGACTCATTAATCAAAACCCACAATTCATTCCTGTTCTTCTGATTGCACCAAATGAACAAGAAAGAAAATTAGCTGAAGCTATAAATGAAAAACACAACAATGAAATTGTCACCGTTGAAGCTGATCTTGAAGCCGTCGCTTCAGTTCTGATGAATATTGATTTACTCGTCAGTCCAGATACGGCGATTAAACACATGGCCGACTTAACAGAAACACCTGTTTTAGAAATTTCACTTGGCCACGCTCCATTTTTGAAGCAAGGAAGTTATTCAAAAGATTCATTAATTCTTTCTGATGTCTTAACTAACAGAAATTTTACCCAGTCCAGCTCTCAGACTACTTCGAAAATTACTGCTCAAGACATTATGGTTTCAATTCTTTATTTATTCTCACGTTCAAATACCCTTAAGCCTCTTCTTTCTGAAGGCGTTACGCTTTATAAAACTTCATTTGATGACTTGGGGATTAGCTATTGTCCAGTTACAGGAACTATCGATACCAAAGTTGAAATTCACAGATTGATGTCTCGTCAGCTTATCAGTGTGCTTTATACAAGCCATGAGTCTGATAGTGCGTATCACGATGTTTGCTCACTTGATCTTAACATTGCTACTGACTGGGTTAATCAAGAAAAAGGCATGGTTACTTCAGTAATGAGAGATCTTCTTGGAACACTACGTTCACTACTTCAATGTGTTGAGAATCGTAAAAGCTCAAAAGAATTTGTCATGAACTTAGGCAAACTAATTTCACACGCTGAAAGCACATCGCTAGCACAAATCCCCACAACAATGTTTAAAACTAAGATTGAGTCAATCAATGCAAAGACGTTTGAAGAAAACACAAAAGAAGTCGAACTTCTCCTGTATGAACTAAAAACAGACATGCAAAAAATTCTTCAATGTGTGAAGAAACTAGAAGAGCAAATTATAACAATTCGTCTCGAAAAAATGGTTTCTAAAAATCTCGAATCACTTCGAAATTAATTAACCAACAACGCAGGATGCGTCTAATGAGTAAGTTAACTGAAGATTTAAATAATGAACTCATCCGTCTAAAAGATAAGGTCGACCAGGGACAAAGTTTGTCTCTGGAAGATCTAAAGGTGATTTTATTGCGCGAACTAAATGAGGAGGATCTTCATGAAAGCAAGCAATAGTGAAATCGCATTAATCGATACTCAAAGTGCCACAATCGCGGTTGTACAGCTCACACGTTTTGGGGATCTGATTCAAACTTGTCTGGCCATTCGTGGATTGCGTGAAAGTCATCCCGGATATAGAGTCATTCTCATCGGTCGCTCTCAGTTCACAAAACCACTGAACTTCATTCTCAAAGATTACTTTGATAAAATTTATCACTTTGATACTGCTTCCATCTTTCACAACTCCCAGACTGAAGGTTTAAAGACTGCAAAGTCTGGCCTAGAGAGTTTCGTTTCAAGTCTTACATCTGAAAATATCAACGTTTTAATCAATCTTTCTTTTTCGAAGTCATCATCTTACTTAAGTTCAATAATTCCAGCTGAGCACAAAGTAGGTCCATTCTACGATTTAAATAACAAACTTCAGATCAACGACAAATGGTCACAAGTTCTCTACTCAACAGTTATGCGCGGATCACTCAATCCGTTTTCACTTGTTGATCTATTCAGAAACATTGTCGGTTTAAAACCACAACCAGAAACTAAAACTTCCGTATCTCGCGAAAAAAAGAATGTCATTATCGTACATCCTTTTGCTTCGAGTGAGCGAAAAAGTTGGAAAGTCGAAAAATGGGTTGAAGTAATCTACAAGGCACTTAAGGATAATGACAAATCAACGGTAGCAATTGTTGGAGCGAAAAATGAAGTCCTAAAATCTCAACTCATCGTTGAGAATCCATTACTGAAACCACATGCTGCTCGCCTGATCAACATGACAGGCAAAACAAGTTTAGAAGAACTCAGTGTTCATCTACAATCTGCAAAACTTTTTGTTGGACATGATTCAATGGTTGGCCACCTAGCTGCCCTTTATAAAGTTCCAACACTTACTATTTCGCTCGGTAACGTAAGACCTCATGAAACAACTCCTTATCATGAGAATGCATACAATCTAGCGCCAAGGACTAAATGCTTTCCTTGTTTTCCAAATGATCCGTGCGCTTATACTCAATGCCACCATGATATACCTTACCAAGTTGTAAGTAATCTCATTAAGCAACTCGTTTCTGAATCAGGCGTGGATGCAAACTGGTTAAAATCGGCGAACTCAGGTTTTCATCTAAGTTCCGTCAATTTGTATAAAGCTCATTCCGTTAATGGACAATTGATGTTGGAAAACCTCATCGACAACTCTCTTGATACGGCAGAAATTTTCAGAACATTTTATAGAATTATGTGGAATTTTGTAATTGGTGATACTGAAACAAATCTTCCGTTTCCAAAGCTAAGCAATGGCTCTCACTCTGACCTGTTGGCCGCGATGTCGGGGCTTCAACATTTATACGAGCTCTCTGATTTTGGAATGAAGTATTCTCGTTACATCTTAGAAGAAATTTCTTCGGCTACACCAAGCATTGCTAAAATTAAAGAATTCTCAAAGAAGATTGATGAAATCGATCATCTCCAATCTCTTGTTCAAAAAACTTCTCCATATCTTGCCCCTATTATCGATTACTTCACTGTACGAAAAGGGAATTTATTTGGAGAAAATGTTGTTAAGCTGACAGAAAGCTCGTACTATTGTTTTGAAGAGTGCGCACACCTTTGCAGTATCTTGCATGAACTTGTAGAAAATACCATTGCCGAACACAAATTAGTGACTGGCAAAATTAAATCACGGACTGATTTAACAAAATAGGATCAATGAATGACCGAAATATCTAAACTCAACCGTAATTCTTCTCTTGAATTAGCTTTTGAATCAATCGATTCTTGTTTTGGTTACGTTGATCACATTACCCAACAAATTCAAAAACTCATCACAGTTTACAACCAAGGTGACACTGAAGCTGCCAATTCAGCCTTTGTTGAAGTTATTGAGCTTATGGATCTTTATATTCAACTCATCTCTCGAGTCTATCGAGTTTTAAGAACTGAATTAAAAACGATGAGCTTTAAAGACGAAAGCATTCAAAAACTAGAAATTCACCTTCTTTCAGTAATGAGAGCGCTTTTGCAAGCTAAAGAAAAGGATGATGTAATCATGCTTTGTGACTTGCTAGAATATGAACTCATCGATAACCTGACTCAGTGGAAGATCAAAATTTTGCCAGAATTAAAGAAATTAAAAAATTTCTAAATTCCGAGACAGCTGAACTCATACAATCACCATTTAAAATACGACCATTGCGTCTTACGAAAAGCCATTTTGAAAAAAAATGGAATCAATCATTAAAAAATCAATCTCGACATCTCGAAACTAAACTTAATTATAAAGAAGAATTGAGATCACTCATGGAATCGATAACTGAAATCGGCCAACTCCCAGCCGCTATCTTATCGCTACCCTTGATTAGTTCATTCGATTCTTGCCATGTGCTTGTTCATGAAAAAGGAAAGCCTGTTGGACAAAACTACTTAGCACATTTCGGCAAAACTGCTGATGCTAAACTCATAAGTGTCCAAAGTTTTAATTCGCTATATAACCTTATTAAAAAAAGTAAAAATAAAATCTTCAATCAGACACCAAATTTAAAAGAAGATTTATCTTTAGTTGGCCACTTTCTCGCTAGAGAAATGGACTTAAAAAACCACTCCGTCATTTATATAGTTTCTCGACATTCGTTTCTTTCTCCAACAGCAGAAGAGCAAGCCAACTTCCAAGATTTAGCCCAGTTCTTAAGTCCCTTACTGGTAAAAATTCTCGACAAAGAAAAGAATGAATTAAAAAAAGAAGTTCTTAAAAAAGCATTGGAAAATTTTCCTGAAAGAATAGCTGTCAGGAAAGAAAGTCAAACTGTTTTTAGCAATCAAAAACAGAACGAAACAAACGAAAATTCAAACCTTCTCATATTTCCAATAGAAGGTGAAAATTACACAATGGAGCTTTCAAACTTCAGTAAAGAACAAGTTTCGACGGAGCTTTACCATTCGCAAAGAGTGTCGCTTTTAGGCGAACTTCTCAACACTCTTCAACATGAACTTTCGAATCCATTATTTGGGTTGAATCTCACAAGCTCCATTTTGGAAAGCGAAGCAACTGATCCAGAAACCAAGTCAGTCCTAAAAGAAATTTCTCAAAACGCTAACCGTTCTCAGACGATTATTAAAAACTTCTCAAATCTCTATAATGATCAAGAAGAGTTTAAGCTTATTAATTTATACAAATTTATAGAAGAAGTTATCACTCTCACTAAAAGTGAGACAAAAGAAATTCAAAAGACAATCGAATGCGAAGGGTTCACTGCTGAAAGTGATTTAAAAATCCTTACCAACCCCATCTGCTTAACTCAAATTATTTTTAATCTCATCATCAACTCTGCTCAGGCCATTAAGGGAACGAAAAAACCTACGCAGAAAAACCATATTGTGATTAAGTTGAAACTTGCTGAGAAAAATGTCGAAATCGCTGTCGTTGACGATGGGCCAGGAGTAAAAGCAGAACATATAGAATCTATCTTTCAAGCGTTTTTTACCACCAAAGACTCTGGAACTGGGCTTGGTCTTTCTATCTGTCAAAATCTAGCTGCTCAATTGGGCAGTAAAATCGAATTTAAAAACAATTCGCCTTTTCCTGGCGCAACTTTCTCGATAAACTTACCCTTAAATTAGGGAGATTTATCTTGAAAAAAATCTTACTCATCGAAGATGAGCCGCTTATTCAAAAGTCGCTAAAAAAGCTTCTTGAGCGTCGAGGTGCCCAAGTGACTATCGAAAGTCGCGGACGAGACGCCATTGGACTCATACTGAATCATGATTTTGACCGAATCATTTGCGATCTTATGCTTCAAGATATTTCAGGTTTTGACGTTATTGAAGAAGCGAAGGGAAGATACACTGTCGCAGAAATCAGTAAGCTTTTTATCATCATTACTGCTTATAGTTCTCCTCACGTCATCGAAAAGGCCACTCAATATGGCTGTTTACTTCTCTCCAAACCATTTGAAGACATGGACAAGGCCCTGAACATTTTTATGTCTGAAGGAGGCACACGTGGCCCAGCTTAAAGATATTAGTATCGTACTTAAACCAAAAGTAACGGCAGAGTTCGAAGGAATTCTTCCTAATCTTGCTTCTTGGCTCTTAAGAAGAAAAAAGAATATCAACTTTCTTTCAAGAGAAGCAGAAAGACTTAATAAAATTTTTAAGGGAGACCTCAAAAATTTAAATTTCATAGAAGAAGATGAGCTTCACACGAGTTCCGACTTAATTATTACAATGGGTGGCGATGGAACTCTCATTGGCGTCAGTCGCAATGTAAAGAAAACGTCCCCACCAATTTTCGGTGTGAATATGGGACATTTGGGTTTCATTACTGAATTTTCTAAAAGCGAATTCTTCGATGAGCTTGAATCAACTCTTAAAGGAAATTTTGAAGTGACAACATTGCCACTTTATCAAGTTGAGGTTTTCAAAAAAGACCAATCAATATTCAAAGGGACATTCTTAAATGATGTTGTCGTCAACAACAATCAAATTTCAAGAATGCTAACGTTGTCTGTAGCCTCTGAAGGCGAACATATCTACAACTTATCCGGAGATGGTCTGATTATCAGCTCTCCCATTGGTTCGACAGCTTACTCTTTAGCTGCAGGGGGGCCTATTATTCACCCACGTGTAAATGCTATTACTATGACCCCGATTTGTGCGCACAGTTTAACTCACAGACCGCTTGTAGTTCCAGATAACACATCAATTGAAATTAAAGCGGCAAAACCAGATGAATCAATAAAACTTACGCTGGATGGGCAACAGGCCTTAGTCGTTACTTCAAATGACATGATTAAGGTTTCAAAGAAAAAAACAACACATGTTCAACTTATAAAGAACCCAGGAAGAACTTATTTCCGCACACTCAAAGAAAAGTTCACCCATGGGGCCAGGGAGCTAAAATGAAGACGAATGAAACACTTTATTTAAAATCACTCAATCTTCAAAACTTTGCCACATTTGAAAATCAAGTTATCAATTTCGACATTAAATTCAATGCCATTGTTGGTGAAACAGGATCTGGAAAAAGCTTAATTCTAGATGCTTTGCAAATTATCTTTGGTGCACGTGCTGATAAAAAACTCATCAGGAAAAACGCCGAATTTTCAACCATTGAAGCAGTTTTCTCATCAAATGATAGCACAATCAAAAATTACTTTAATGAAATTGGGCACCCTTTTGAGGGTCATGAAATCGTTGTAAAGCGTATTATTTATGCTAATGAAAGTTCAAAGTCTTATTTGAACTTCCAGTCCTGTTCGGCTTCTCTTTTAACATCTTTTGCAAAACGTTTCGTAGACCTTGTTGGCCAATTCGAAAACCAAAAGTTAATGAGTGAGGACTATCAACTAGTATTGTTAGATTCATACTCTGGACTTACTCAAGATATCAAGGACTATCAGCAACTCTACAATCAGCTTTCAATTTTCAAAAAAGATTTTGCCGATCTTCTCCTAGAAAAAAATCAAAAAGCACAGCGCGAAGACTATGTTCGATTTCAACTTGAAGAGCTCGATAAACTAAGCCCAAGCATTGAAGATGAACAAGAACTACTCAAAAAGAAAGATCTCATTTTGAACGTTGAAAAACGCCAGATGACTCTTGGAAGTTTAGCTTCTGCCATTGCTGATGATGACGTGAATCTTCTCGGACTTCTGAAAACTGCACTTAATAAAGCTGAAAAGAGTAACGGCATCATTTCAGATGAGATCACAGCTAAGCTCTATGAAGTTAAATCAATTTTAGAAGACGTTTCTTTTGACCTTTCAAAGGAGTTGAATACAACTTTCGAAGACGAGAATATTGAAGAGATCATTGACCGTCTTGATACATATCAACGCCTAAAAAGAAAATTCGGTGGTAGCACTGAAGAAATGATCAAAACATACGCTGAATTTAGATCAGAAATCGACTCTTTCTTTCAGGTAGACGATAAAATCGCACTTCTTTCGAAAAAGATTAATGATCTAGAAGTTCGTTGTCAGTCTTTTGCTGAAGAACTTCATAACATCAGAACTCAAAGAGCAGTTTCACTTTCTAATGAACTTACTGAAAAAGTAAGAGAGTTAAAAATGAAAGGTGCTTCATTAAAAATCAATGTCATTAAGGGTGAAAACTTAGGACCAAAGGGTTTTACTAAAATTGACTTCATTGCTGAGACAAATCCAGGTGAAGGATTTTTTAAAGTTAAAGAAATTGCCTCTGGTGGAGAACTTTCCCGAATCCTTCTTTCAGTCCGTCAGATTCTTTCATCAAACGACACGATTTCAGTCTTCCTGTTTGATGAAATCGATACTGGTATCGGTGGAGAAACAGCTCTTTCGATCGGAAAATCGCTTCAGACCGTATCTGAGCATTCACAAGTATTGGCCATTACTCACTTGTCACAAATCGCTAACTTTGCTTCTCAAATTATTAATGTTTCGAAGACTACGAAAACGATTGATGATCAACCAAGAACTGTTTCATTAGTTGAACAAGTTCAAGGGGATGACCGTTATAACGTTCTTAAAGCAATGAATCCCACTCTTTAATATTTGATCAATTTTTAGTCACCCTGGAGATTTTTTACAGTCTTCAGGGAATTTTACCTGCCACATGTTTTAATAGCTTCATTAAACAGCAATGGAGTTAATATGAAAGCATTTTCAATCTGCCTCATGGCCCTAATTGTATCAACTTCCTCATTCGCTCTTGATTCTGGTGAGTACATTAATAAGTCTTATACAAGTAATGATCCAGGAATGTACCAGTCCATGAATATTGATACTTCCAAGTGTGATAAAGGCGGAGCAGTTATTAAATTCAAAAATGCTGATGCTATGAGTTTTTGTGTTGGATACAAGAAAGATACGGTCAACGTTTACAAAAAATGTATAGGGAAAGAACTCCCTTATCCATTTGGAAAATGTATCGGAGTTCAAGTCAACGTAACTTATACTCAAAAAAACTTTGTAGAAATTGATGAAGAAGGAAATATCGTTCAGACGAATGTTTCACTGGTTGATGACAAAGTAACCTTTGAACAAACAAGAACTCTCATTGAAGAAAATGGGAAAATTACAGTAGTCCTTCAGTTTCTTGATCATAAAGATGGACGAACTGGACTCGAGGAATACCTTTTCAGCAAACAATAAAAACAAGGTAACAAGGAAATAATCATGAAAAAGATCTTAATTACAGCTATTACGCTTTTGAGTTTTAATGCCTTCGCGGACCAATGTCAGTATGTCACAACTGCTAGTGCTGAGACTGCTGTAAAGTTGCTTTCGATTAGCAAAAAAAATTCAGGCGATGCACTTTTTCTCTGTCAAAACTGCGGCGACAAAATTCCTGAAGAGGTGCAACTCAATAAAGTTGAAATTGGATTTACAAACGTATCGGACGTCCCTTCAGTGGTTATCGTTAACGGCAGCCAAATCGATCTAGCTTACACTTATGTAAACGTTCACGGTGACACTTACGTCAACCTTGGCAAGCTCTCAAATTGCGCTAACGATGGGACTTCACAGTTTATTGTGAGAAAAAAGTCGGTCAATGGATCAATCAATTATAAAGTGGGACCAATATTATAATTAAAAAATATCTTTGAAGCTTGCGTTTCCATTTTCGATGGAAACGTAAGTTTTAGAATTTTGTGCATACCCATTATTAATATACTGGAAACCTATTTCCGATTTGAAATCATCCTTAACGTGCGAATGTCCACACACTAACAAATCAAACTTTTGAAGCTTGTAAAAAACTTCTGCTGATTTTCTAAAATTATCACGAACTGGTGTTAAATCTGCTTCAAGCGAGTAGCGTTTGTTGTTTCGTTTGCGGGATTTCTCAGAGGAATACTCTCCGATACTCTTAATAAGAAAATGCGGCATTAGATTATTTGCATAGAACTTAAGGGGAGGTGAAGTAACTAAACTCTTAAATAACTTGTAACCTGGATTTCCCAATTCAATATCATCGCCATGACAAAATATCATTTTTTTCCCAGCATCATTGATTTCGAATAGAGGTGCCATATGAAACAAATTTTTATCCAGCTGGGAATTCACCATGAAAAACTTTTGATACAGATTGTGAATATGAAAGTCGTGATTTCCTTCCACATAGTAAATATGCTTACCTTGTGAAAGTAGTTTTTTTAATTCATCGAAATAAGCCTGGAAACGAACAAAATACTGTGACAATGGGCCAATCATTAAGTCAAAAATATCACCCAACAAAAAAATTGCATCACATTCTTGTACATTAGGATTTCGGAAAAAAGCTAATAACAGCTCTTCCGCTTTATCACCGGCAATTTTCACGTGAACATCTGAGATAGCAGCAATTTTCATATGGCCATTATCACACTCAATGAGGGCAACTGTAAATTGTGCTTAATTGGCTTTTTTGACTGTTTTTTGGATAAGAAGCTGGTGGGTAATGTATTCAGTTAAAAACTCTTTATCTTCTTGGGACATGTCGAGGAAACGAAAGGCAATTTTATAACCACCATAAGGGAGATTATCGACCTTATATCGATCCAGTGTAAATGAATTTACACATTCAGCTTTTACTTTCATGCGATTCATTCCAATCTCTAGAGTGATGGATTCGTATTCTTTTCCTTTAGGAATGATAATCTTATCTGACTTAGAAAGGATAATAGCAATCCCGCCAATACTAATGTCATAGATGGATTTTTTCATGATTGAGTTTTTATGCTCAAAAGAAACATAACATGTTTTAGAGGGAATTAGTCGTTCATGTTTTCTGCGTTCAAAAAGGGTGAATTCTTTAGGCGGATAAATTTTAACTTTTTTATCAACCGTAATAACTTTTAATTCTGTCGTGAAGGTCACAGAAAGTTCTGGAACATAAACATTAAGTTGACGATTTCCAGAAATAACTTTGTCGAGAGAATCAGACTTAGGATCTTTTAGTTCAAGTTCGATTTCATTGTATTCTTTTCTATAAGCTCTAACCTTGAGCTCGCACTTTTCAACAACTCCACCGATCGAAGACCAAGCAAAAAAAGAAAAATTACCTTGTACGGCTTCTACAATCATTCGGTCTAAATCTTTACTGCTCTTTCTTGCATTCACCGTAAACCTCTTTTTTTATCCAAACCCCTCTCTCTTTCAAAAGAGGGGATGGGGATAAAACAGGGATTGAGTTTCTAGAGAAAGGAGACCAATTTTTATTGGTCTCCTATTTTTTTTTATTATCCTACTAGTCTTAGTGCTGCGTTTGGAATCCCGTTAGCTTGCGCTAGAGTAGAAACCGCTGCGTTCTTCACTACTTGGTTAGAAGCAAGTGCTGCAGAAGCTTCAGCAACATCCACATCTTGAATAACTGATCTTGCACTATCCTGGTTGATCGTCTGAACTTCAAGGTTCTTAATCGTAGACTGTAGTCTTGATTGAATCGAACCTAAGTTAGCGCGTTGACCAGAAACTTTCTCGATGGCCTTATCAATTGTTGAGATTGAACTTAAAGCATCATCTTTGTTACCAATTGTTGTACCTGCTACACCGATTGAAGAAGAAGATGAGTCTGTCTCTCCAGAGTCGAATGTAATTTTATTTTGATCACCGGCAAATGCACCTACTTGGAAGTCCATTGTACCTTTACCTTTACCATTTAGAAGCTGAGAACCGTTGAATACTGTTGATTCAGAAATACGGTCAATCTCTTTCGTTAACTGTTGATATTCTTTATCAAGGAATCCTCTTTCTTGTTCACCAACAGTGTCCGAAGCAGCTTGGATTGTTAACTCTCTCAAACGAACTAGGATGTTTGAAGTTTCATTCAATCCACCTTCTGCTGTTTGAACTAGAGACACACCATCGTTCGCGTTTCTTGAAGCTTGTCTTAGACCTTTAGTCTGTGCTTCTAAGTTAGTCGCGATCGCTAATCCCGCAGCATCGTCAGATGCTTTCGTGATTCTTTTACCTGAAGATAGTTTTTCAAGTTGAGCGTTACCCGCGCTTGAAACTTCTTTCAAGTTCTTTTGAACTGATTGTGAAGCGATGTTTGTTGCAATTCTTAAACCCATAAATACTCCTGTTTTTTTAGAAGCTCCCCAGCCTCTAGTTTGTTAAGTGACTGCTTTTGTCAGTCAAACAACCTATCGAAACGTTCGGGGAAATACTTAAGCAAATTGTTTTGCTCGGACTAAAAAAAGTTGAGAAGTGCCGTGATAACAGCGGGTTGAGACAGAAAAAAGTTGACCAAATCTCTTAAAAAACCCTCTCAACCTATATTGCGGGGAAGTTGAGAGGGCTCGGGCTTAAGTAAAAGGAAGAGAACCATTGCTAATACATCTTCCTTTGGAGAATTACTTAAATTTTTTAAATCATAATCACTCAATTTAGAGTCATTAGTTTTCTCTTAAAGTGAGTGTAGAGAGTTTCCTCTAACTACACTCGACTTAAAAGAAACTAACCAATCAAACGAAGTGCTGTCATTGGGATCTGGTTCGATTGAGCAAGTGTAGAGACCGCTGCATTCTTAACCACAGTGTTTGAGGCAAGATCAGCAGAAGCTTCAGCAACGTCCACATCTTGAATAACAGATCTAGCAGCATCTTGATTGATAGTCTGAGTTTCGAGGTTCTTTACAGTAGATTGTAGTCTAGACTGTATAGAACCAAGGTTTGCTCTTTGTCCGGAAACTTTTTCAATCGCTTTATCAATAGTCGCAATTGAATCAAGGGCCGAGCCTTTTTCTGCAATTGAAGTACCTGAGATACCAATTGAAGATGCAGAAGAGTCAGATTCACCTGAGTCGAATGTAATGCGGTTTTGTTCACCGGCAAATGCACCAACCTGGAAATCCATTTCACCTTTACCTGCACCATTTAAAAGCTGTGTACCGTTAAATACAGTTGATTCTGAAATACGATCAACTTCTTTTGTTAATTCTTGGAATTCTTTATCAAGAAATCCCCTCTCCATTTCACCAACAGTATCTGAGGCTGCTTGGATCGTTAATTCGCGTAAACGAACAAGGATGTTTGATGTTTCGTTAAGTCCACCTTCCGCTGTTTGAACAAGCGAGATACCGTCATTAGCGTTTCTAGTGGCCTGTCTTAAACCTTTTGTCTGTGCTTCAAGGTTTGTTGAGATGGCCAATCCTGCAGCATCATCAGAAGCGTGAATAATTCTCTTACCTGAAGATAATTTTTCCAGTGTCGCTGTTCCTTCTGCTGAGACTTCTTTCAAGTTCTTTTGAACACTCTGGGAAGCAATGTTCGTCGCAATTCTTAAACCCATGATATACTCCTTAAATAAAAAGGCCCCCGCCTCTTTTTGTTAATGTCTGACCAAATTACTCAGACGAAAAACCTATCGTTTCACTCGGGTAAAAACTTAAGCAATTTTATCAGGTAATTAAAGTTGGACCCAATATTTCGATGGGTTATGCTGCGAAATAATCTGATCATTTTACTCGGGAATTAATTTTGGACAAAAAAAAGCCCCGAGTTTCCCCAGGGCTAAGTATTCTAAGAATGTTTTAAACGTTCAATTAACCAATAAGCTTTAATGCCGTTGAAGACGAATTATTGGCCTGTGCTAATACTGATGAAGAAGCAGCAGACAGAATATTTGCTTTAGCTAGTTCAGCAGACTCAGAAGCAATATCAGTATCTCTAATTCTCGAGTTTGCAGCTGATAAGTTTTCATTTCTTGTTTCAAGATTTGAAATAGTCGACTGCAATCTGTTCTGTAGAGCACCCAATGAAGCTCTGTTTCCGTTAATCGAGTTAATAGCAGTATCAATCTTCTCCAGGTTTCCTTGTGCATCTCCTTTAGAGACAACATTAAGTCCTGCGATACCAAGATCAGCAGCTCTCGCTGTAGAGTCTTGTGGTCTATATGAAAGACGATCGTTTTTCTCATCGTTCATAATACCAATTTGGAAATCAAGCTGGTCGCCCTCTCCGCTCAATAGGTATTTACCGTTGAACTGAGTTGATGTTGCAATTCTTTCTACCTCTTGTGTGAGGTTTTGGAATTCAAGATCAGCAAACTTTCTTTCTTGGTCACCAATCGTATCAGAAGCAGCTTGTACCGAAAGTTCTCTCAATCTGATTAGAACGTTCGATACTTCATTCAATCCACCTTCAGCTGTTTGAATCATCGAAATACCGTCACCAGCGTTTCTTGTTGCTTGCATAGTACCGCGGATGTTAGCTTTTAACTTTTCCGAGATTGCTAAACCGGCAGCATCATCTCCAGCCTTATTAATTCTTGAACCCGATGACATTTTCGCAAGTGAGTCTGCTTTTTGCATTTCCACTTTTGACATTGCATTTTGAGCTCTCATTGATTGAACGTTTGTGTTAATTCTTAATCCCATACTAATCTCCTAGAATCATGCCTTCCTCCTTAAAATTTAAGATTCAAACAACCATGTATGAATCTTTGTTGGTTCGCAGACTGTCCCATCAGCTGCTGTGAACTTTATCGGAGGTAAAAAAACCTACCTGAGTACTTTCTTGTGAAAATAAGGAAATAATTTCCTCATTTTTCATTGAGAAAAAAGGTCAGTTAATGGTCATTTGGAATAAGATCAGTAAGTTAAATTTCAGAGTGAAAGAGGAGGTTATTTCTTACCTTGAACAGCTTTGATGAGATTGCTAGTTGAGTAACCATCTTTGAACATTAAACTGCGAACTTCACCACCATTAGCAATGACAAAATCACTACCAACAATTTGTTCTGGCTTCCAATCTCCGCCTTTTACCAGAACATGCGGCTTAATGAGTTTGATAATTTCTAGTGGTGTTTGCTCAGTAAAAACTTGGACACAATCGACTGCTTTTAAATTCAAAAGCATTTTTGCGCGATCAATTTCATTGTTGATTGGGCGATCTGGACCTTTCAACTTACGAACACTTTCATCGGAATTAATCGCGACAATGAGAACATCGCCTTGAGCTTTTGCTTCGTTGAGATACTCAACATGCCCCAAATGAAGTATGTCAAAACATCCATTCGTGAAAACAATTTTTTTGTTCTTACATTTTTCGAGAAAAGTTTTTGTTTCGTTTGAGAGCTCTTCCATTACTTTACAACTTTCGTATCAGATAAGCGGCCTTGGAAATCTAAGACCATTGGAAGAAATAAGGCAACAGCCGACACCAGTGAAATAAAAGCACGGAAGAAAGTATGACGAACGCTGAGACCTTTTCCATCGACTTTTATTACTCTCAGTCCAAAGAGAGTTTTCCCTGGAGATGAAGACAAATCTAAAATCGTAAAGTAGAGGAGATAATATATAGAAAAAATGGCTGCTGAAAAAATACTCAAGTCTTGCATTGAAATCAGTCGTGAATACATTTTCAATTCAATACCTGAGGCTAAAACAAGAAGGGCGCCTGTAATAGCGACAAAACTGGCAATCACAAGAATATCAACAATCCATGCTGAGAATTGAGAAAACATCGGAGCGGCCATGTATTTTTGAACGACCGGTGTTTTAACTTCCGATTTTATTTCAAGGTCGGACTCTAATGTTTTCTGAGTCGTTCCCGATTGTCCGTAAAAGGCTTCAAGGCCACTCGGCATATGATTAGAGGCCATTGTCTGAGCAGAAGGTGATATAGGCGCTAATGGCGACAGAGATTGTTTTGGTGTTGCTTGAGAGCCAAATGCTTTAACTTCTTTTGGAGCAGGTTTAAATGAAGGACGTTTTGTATCTTGATGAAACCCTAAACCTTTCGTCATTGGTTTAAAGCTTTCTTCACTGATCATAAATTCATCAAGGTTGATTTCAACTGGCAAAGTTTTGCTTTCTGCTCTAAATGAGTGTTGATCTTGATTCATAATCATCCCTATGTTTAGTCACCTATTTATTCAGATTCGCACAAGCTTTACAAAGCATCAATACTTTTCGCCTTACATTCATAAGGCATTTCGAGAACTTGTTATCACTTTTTCAGGGCCAGAAAGTAACCAATAGAAGCACAAACAGCTGTAGGTGCGCGTAAAATAGGCGTAGGGAGGTGAACTTCCCAAACATTTTTTTGGGATTTAATTAAATTGATTTCCCCTTCCGAAAATCCGCCCTCTGGACCTATCAGGATTACTAAAGGAAAACGGACGTTCTGAGCATCAAGTTTTTGCGGAGAGGGAAGGGAATTAAAAAAAGCGAGTGGGTAAGTATTTTCACTTAGAAAATCTGCCAGCTTCATTTGTGGTTTGATTTTAGGCAGCCAGGGATTGTTTGATTGCACGAGTGCGCTTTCAACAAGTCTTATCGTCCTTTCATTCTCACTATAATCATATTGGGAAAATTGTGAACTAAGAGGAATGATTGTTCTAATACCCAATTCAACGGCCATTTTTAAAATATCTTCGAAAGCGTCTTTTTTGGGGAGTGCTATGGCCAGAATAATATCGTTATTTTCTTCGATCTGTTCAAAATCTTGAACAAGTACAACCACCATTTTTTTTTCAATTGATTTAATAACTGTCTTAAGTTTTCCACCACGACCATTCAAAAGCAGCAACGGATCATTTATTCTCGCGCGAACTACATTTAAATGATGAACACCTTCATCATTGATGACTATTTCTTTCTGATCATTGAAATCAAATGGATGAAAAAGGGCCCTCACCTAGTTGCTCACATCTTGAAAAAGGATTGCACTCCAATCACCTTTTGTGACGACATTAATTTTTTTAAGCTCACTGTACTGGGCGATTATGTTGTCGACCTGGTGATTTAAAATTCCTGAAACAATCAGAAAACCCTCTTTATCTAAACTCTGCATGATTGTTGGCTTTTCTGAAATGAGGACATGCTCTAAGATGTTTGCGAAAACTAGTTTGTGTTTTTTTGCTTGGTAGCGATCGCGAATGACAAGTGTAGTGCCTTCTATATTAGCGCCATCAAAATTAAGCACTAGATTTTGAACACAGTTATCAAGTGCACTTTTGTCTATATCGCAAAAAAGTGTCGGCATTTCTTTTACCTTCATCGCCGCAATACCAAGAATTCCAGAGCCACATCCAAAGTCTAGACAAAGATCTGTCTTTTTCAGATCTTTTGCAATTTGATCAAAGAGAACCAGGCATAAAAAAGTTGTTTCATGTGTACCTGTTCCAAATCCCATGCCCGGATAGATGTAAACCTGATGTGAACTTTTTTTCTCACGTCCCTGGAGCCATTCTGGAATAACTTCAAGATTGTCAGAGACCCAAATGGGCGTATAAAACTTTTTCCATTCTGCGTTCCAATCCTCAAAAGGTTTTTGAGCGGTGTAGAGTGGTAATTCTGGAAACGAGTCTTTCAAAAAGAAAACAAAATCTTCACAATGACTTTCGTGATCTCCTTCGTAGAAATAATATTTGAATGTAAATGAATCTTGTCCAAATGTAGCATCCTGAACTTCATCAATTAAAGTCTCTGGAATATCTCCACCCGAATATGCTCTCTCTCCTAAAATCTCATCAACTCTTGCCTCTTCTAAAGAGAACTCTTCCACGCCGTCGCAGTGAAAATCTTCCATTGCATATGCATTGATGACATTAGCAAGATTTGCATTCTCACCACTAAACTCTATGAGAACAAAATTAAAATTCTTATTTTCCACAATTTTTCTCTAATGTTTTTAAGGGATAAAAACTTCCCGTCGGCTCAAGTGTTATATCGCTTAAACAATTTCGACCAATCCAGATAATATTTGGGTGCCACAAATTAATACTTGCATAGTCTGAAATGATGGCCTGCTCTGCTTGTTTGTAAAGCTCAGTTCTTTTCGTTGGGTTAGTCTCGATCGTCGCCATATCCAAAATTTTATCGACTTGAGGATTATTGTAACCAACACGATTCCCGCCTTTCGGAGGAGTATTTGTCGAGTGGTAAACGAATTTCAACATGTCTGGACCTGTGAATCCTACCCATTGGCCAATGACGACGTCGAACTTTCCGGCCTTAAATGCGGCCATATATGTTCCCCATTCCTGAATGCTCACATTAATTATAATTCCTTCTTTTTGGAAATAGCTTTGAAGAACCTCTACGATCTCAATACTTGCTTTGTTGTTACTAACCTTCCAGTCAATTTCTAGAATTTTTCCATTTTTTTCCAGAAAGCCATTTTTATTTTTTTTGTAACCGGCCTGAGCGAGCAGATCACGTGCTAACTGCACATCATATTTATCAATGGGACGTGGAACATACATATCACCAAAAGCAGGTGAGAACATTCCTGTGGCCAGTACAGCTGTGTTTTTTAATTTGTATTTGAGAATGTCTTCTCTCGGAAGAAGATGTGAAAAAGCTTTTCTCACTCGGATGTCTTGAAAGATTTCTCGTTTGTGATTAATCCCCATGAACTGAAAGTTTCCGCTTGGTTTTTCCCAAACTTTAATTCCTGGCTGTGATTTAAGCCAAAAAACTTTTCGTGGAGACATATTAGCTACAGAAAGATCGATTTCTTTGTTTAGCAATTTCAGAGCAAGTGTTGTCTCATCTTTTACAACTTTGAAAACAAAACTGGGCCTTGAAGCATCTCTAGGATTGATTCTTATTTCAAGCGGATCAATTTTAGAATATTGATATTCTCCGCAACCGATCACATCAAAGGGTTCATATGAATCTTTTGTTAAATCTGGAACTTTAACAATTTTCAATAATGCTAAATTGGATAGATTTTCCAGTGAAAATGTTTTGAACACAATTTTGACTGTGAGTGGATCTATAATTACAACATCCTCAATGGCCTCATATGCTCCCATGAATGTTGATTTTATTTTTTCGTTTTTTGCAAAGTAGAGCCAAGAGTTCTTAACATCATTTGCACTTACTTTGGTGCCGTCATGAAAAGTTAGATCACGTTTTAATTTAAAAGTGAGGACTTGTTTTGCTCCTTCCATCTCATCTTTAAAAGATTCGCAAGCAATGCAAATGAACTGCATCTTTTCGTTAAAATCAATAAGTGAGGAGTGTACTAGTCTGTTTATGTTTTGAGAGTTAGCATCGGTTGAGTAAAAAGGCGTCAAACTATTTGGTGCCGCTGAAATAGCGACATTGATCTGCTGTTGAGCAAATGCCATTGACAGTGATGCATAGATCGTCAATGCCAGACAGTATTTGAACACTTTCATTCCTTTCTTCCTTCTTTCCAATGTTTTGAGATTAATCTATCATTTTATTGAGAAAAAAACCATTGAGGAGAGAGTCGTGCACATCATTTCCATTTGTGGAGGATCTGGTTCTGGAAAGACCACATTTGCCGAAAAAGTAAAAAAAGCTGTTGATGAAGAAATCTCCATCTTGCACATGGACTCATATTATCTCCCTCGACTTCCCAAACAATTGCAGACTTCAAAAGGAAGACCAAATTTTGACCATCCTGATGCTTTTGACTGGGAACTATTGAAAAAACATCTTCTCTTATTGAGAGAAGGTAAATCAATTAAGTCTCCACACTACGATTTCAAAACGAATAAGCGTCTTAAAACTTCAAGTGTCGTTAAGGCCACGCGAGTTATTCTCTTTGAGGGGATTTTTAGCCTTTATCAAGAAGACATCCGAAAACTTTGTGACATTACCGCTTTCCTTCATGTCGAAGCTGATATCCGATTCATTCGTCGTTTGCACCGAGATGTTGAAGAAAGAGGTCGCTCACTTGATTCGGTCATTACCCAATACTATGAAACAGTAAGGCCCATGTACCAAAAGTATTTAGATCCTCAAAGACAGTACGCCGATTTTATCGTCGGGGAGGAAACAGATATCGCTGCGAGTATTCTTGCGGCCAAGGTTTCTGAACTCATGAAATCCAAAGCTCCATCAAAAACTAAAAAAAGAAGGTCTTAAATGTCACAGCCTCTGCTTACCATTACACCAGTTGGTGGTGTTGGCCAAATTGGTTCCAACATGACTTTAGTTCAAGGGGCAAATGATACAATTCTTATCGATGCTGGAATACTTTTTCCGTATGAAGATTTTTTTGATATCGATTATCTAATTCCAGATTTAAGTACGATACCGGTACCGAGCCATTTAATAATTACTCATGGACATGAGGATCACATCGGTGCTGTTTTACACGTTGTAAAAAAATTTCCAAAGATCGTCGTTCTTGCCTCTCCATTTGCCGCCGATTTAATTAGAAAAAAATTAGAATTCAATCATAGTCCGCATCCAATTACTGTTTATCGTCACCACGATCATATGGAGTTTAAAGATTTCACTATAGATCCAATTCACGTGAATCATTCAATTCCAGAAACTGTCGGCTTGTTAGTTAAAGATCAAAGTGAAAAATGTGGATTCTTCTTTATTTCAGATTTTAAAATTGATCATCGAACTACTTATGAACGTCCTTTTGATTTTGAGAAATTAATTAAAAGATCTCAAAAATTAGAGAGAAAAATTTTGCTCGTCGATAGTACCAATATCATGAGTTCTCAACATGAAACTCCATCTGAACAAGACCTCATCCCGGTATTTGATGAACTCTTTGAAAAAGCAGAATCAAGAATTTTCATTACATGTTTTTCTTCGAACATTCACCGCTTAATGACTTTTGTTCAACTTTGTAAAAAACATGGGAGAAAACTCATTCCTCATGGTCGCTCGATGATTAGTTATTTAAACACTGCTAACGAATTAGGCATGATTCCCGACTTTCAGTCTGTTGTGACTATGTCCGAATCACTGACAGGAAATGAAGATCATGTGGTCGTTCTTCTTTCTGGATGTCAGGGTGATTTTCGAGGAACTTTTAGAAGATATTGCGTAGGTGAAGATTCACAATTTAAACCGCGCCCTACTGATACTGTACTCATGAGTTCTAAGGCCATTCCAGGTAATGAGAAAAAAATCTCACTGCTCATCAACAAACTTTCCGAAGTTGGGTGTAAAGTTGTGACGGCATCAGATCGACTCATCCACGTCTCTGGACATCCTGGTAGAAAAGACTTACTCGAACTTTATCAAAAATTTCAGCCTACAGACATCATTCCTATTCACGGTGAAAGTTACTTTATCCGCGAGCACATTGCTCATATTAAAGAAGTATTTCCGAATTCAACCACTCATTATCTTCTGAATCATGATCAACTCATTATTGATCAAAACCTTAAGTTGAAAGTTGCTCAGGGCGAAAAGCTTGAGCCGATCATCATCCATGGCAAAGGATTAGTGCTTGAGCGAGAAAAAGTAAGTGAGAGAAGAAAGCTAGCATGTAATGGATCTGTTTTTGTTTCGATTCGCATGGGAGTCAATTCATCACGAATCGAAAACATGACTTACGATTTCATGGGCCTTCCTCAAATGGTAAGTGATAACAAAGAACGTTTTCAAAAATTTCTAGAAGGATATTGTTCACAACTTAACTTTAAAGATATGGACAAGGCCAAGGAAGAATTAAGAGTCGGCATACGAAGACACTTTGATCAAATTCTTGGTTATAAACCAATGACGACGGTACACATTCTATGAATGAATTTTTTCAAAGCCATTTGGTTACAATCATTCTCTTTCTTTTATTTATAATTCTTTTTTTGATTGGGATCATTGGCTTCGTGTTAGTAAAACTGCTATTGCAAAATAATAAACAAACACCTGCCCCTTCTCAACCCACTCCACATGTTACAGTTGAACAAAGGCCAGTCCTAAAAAAAGTGACAGAAGAGCACATTGTTGAAAAATTTTACTGTAGTAATCATCCGGACGCTCAGTCAGTTGGCGGATGCCTTATCTGTGAAGATGTTTTCTGTGAGAACTGCTTGATAGAACATGACGGACTTTATTTCTGTAAAGAGCACTTTAGAATTTTCGCCAACAATAAGTGGAAACAAATCACAGACGTTAAGACGACTCCAGATACTCCCATCGACGGGCTTTATGTTTATCATTTCAAAAGGAAGATTTGGAAAGAAAACAACGTGCCTAGCTTTATCCTTACTCATTACAAGATAAACATCGAAAATGATTTTATTGAATCGTTTGTGCAGTTAAATGTGATTGAAAGTGAGGCGGATAGGTTGGAAGCAGAAATCAAGAAATATCAGGCCCAGCTTTGAACCAGGCCTGATCGATAGCAAATTATAAATCTAAATTCTTATTGTCTCTAATAATTGGTCTTTGCTCAGTCTTTTCTTCTTTACGTAGGTAAGAAGGAGTATCGAATTCATCTTCATCAAAGTTAATGAATCCTAATTTCTCAGCAATTGACTTAGCTCTTGTATTGCTTCCAATGTTTGACTCAAATTCAGCTTTAGGTGCTGGTGTTGCAGCTACTGGTCTTGATGGAGTTGAGTTTTCGTAACGGTTAGCTGCATCTCTAATCGATTGGATTAAACGAGATGGTTGCTGCTGTTGTGGAGCAGCCTGCGTTCCCATTTCTTCTTCGTGTGAAGCATTTGAGTAAGCATTTCTATCTCTCATAAAACGATCAAAGTCTGAGCGATCATCAAATCCAAAGTCTGATTCTACTGAAGCTGCTGGAGCTGCAGTTTGAACTGGTGCTTGAGCAACTGGAGCTGGACGGCTCACTGGTGCAGCTTGTGGCGCTTCCATGATTGGTTCAATTTTTGGGGCCGGAGCTGGTGTTTCTACAATTGGAGTAGGTGCAACTGGCTGAGAAAAACTTTGTGAGAAAGAAGATTGTTGAGACATTTGAGAAGAAGCTGATGCAGATGAACCTGCATGTGCTCTGATTTGTCCACCAAGTCCAGTTGCGATAACTGTAACTTTGATATCTTCGCCAGCGTTGTTATCAATAACTGTTCCGAAAATGATTTCAGCATTTTCATCAGCAGCTTCCATGATAAGTGTAACGGCTTCATTTGTTTCGTGCATAGTAAGTGTATCAGAACCAGTAATGTTAATGATGATACCTGTTGCACCATTAATTGAAATATCTTCAAGAAGTGGTGAGCTGATAGCTTCCGTTGCAGCTTTAATCGCACGACCTGCACCTTGAGCAACACCTGTACCCATTAGAGCAAGACCTTTGTTTGCCATAACTGTAGAAACGTCAGCAAAGTCAGCGTTGATATGACCAGTGTTATTGATCAAATCAGAGATACCGCGAACAGCATTTAGAAGAACTTCATCAGCACGCTTGAAAGTATCAACGAGTGATAAATTTTCGCCCGCAAGGTAGAGAAGTCTCTGGTTAGGAATCGTGATAAGTGAGTCTACACTTTCTTCAAGATTTCTAATCCCTTCTTCAGCTTGTTTGAATCTTTTTTTACCTTCGAAAACGAATGGTTTCGTGACAACACCAACAGTAAGTGCGCCAAGCTCTTTTGCTAATTTTGCGATAACTGGAGCAGCTCCAGTTCCTGTACCACCACCCATACCAGCAGTGATGAAAACCATATCTGCACCTTTAAGAACTTCCGAAATTTTTTCGTAGTCTTCTAGAGCTGATTTTTTTCCGATTTCTGGGTTAGCACCAGCGCCAAGACCTTTAGTAACTGTTCCACCTAACTGAATTTTTGTTTCAGCAAGTGAAATGCTAAGGGCCTGAGCGTCTGTATTTGCTACGATGTATTCTACACCTGAAAGTCCTGAACGGATCATTGTATTGACGGCATTACATCCACCACCACCGACTCCGACAACCTTGATTCTGGCGCCGTTGATTCTATTGTTTGTATCTGTCATCTCGAACATAATTCCTCCCTAGGAACTTCAGAAAAAATTTTTAAAATATTTCTTTGAATACCGACTTTAGCGACTCACTTAGTTTCCCAATGAGGTCAGTCGTTGATTCTGTTGATTCTTTTTCTTTAGAGAACACAACTCGGTGATTGCTAGAAGCTGATTGGCCTTGTGTTGGCACGTAAGGTTTTCTTTTTGCGGCTTCAATCAATAGACCAAGTACCGTGGAAAATTTCGGGTTCTGCATAATGTTTGTCATTCCACCAAATGGAATAGGAAAACCAATTTTGCAAGAACGCATAAGGATGTATTCCCCCAGTTCTGGCATTCCCTTAATTAGGGCACCACCACCAGTAAGAACGAATCCACCAGCAACTTCGCCGGTAAGTTTCTTTTCATCAATCATTGTTCTGACAACATCAAAAAGCTCTTCAGCGCGAGCGCCTAAAACTTCAGCGACAACACTTAGTTGAACTTCGCGAGGTTTTGTCCCCGAAAGACCTTGAACTGTAATGTGAGCCGATTGATTAAGTTGTTCAGCAAGAACACTTCCGTGATTGATTTTAATTCTTTCCGCTTCATTGTGAGGAATTTTCAGAGCAACCGCTAGGTCGTTCGTGAAGTGGTTCCCGCCGATTGGAATAATTTGTGAGTGAATAAGACTTCCATCTTTCCAAACAGCAATATCAGTTGTTCCACCGCCAATATCAACAAGGACAACACCAAGCTCTTTTTCTTCTGGAGAAAGAACTGCTTCAGAAGAAGCTAATGGCTGAAGAGTAATATGTTCAGCATCGATTCCTGTCTGCTCAACACATTTAACCAAGTTTTGGATAAGTGGAATTGATCCCGTTACGATGTGAACGTGCGCTTCAAGACGAACTCCACACATCCCAATTGGATTTTTAATTCCCGTTGTATTGTCTACACGAAACTCTTGTGGAATGACGTGAAGGATATCTCTATCTGAAGGAATCACGACTGCTTTAGCAGCTTCCAAAACGCGATCAACGTCGTCTTGAGTGATTTCTTTTCCTTTAATAGCAACAACTCCTGATGAGTTGAAACTATAGATGTGGCTTCCGGCAATCCCGATAGTTGCTGAAGTGATGTTCACTCCGGCCATCAGTCTTGCTTCTTCCAGCGAATTCTGAATTGAACGAACTGTTTTATCGATGTTAACGACTGAGCCTTTCTTAAGTCCATAAGAAGGGTGTGTGCCGATTCCGATAATTTCAAGTTCTGAGTTTGGATGTTGAAGACCAACGATTGTACAAACTTTCGTTGTTCCTACATCAAGACCTACAATGATGTTTTTTTCGTTCATAATGAGAATCCTTTCTCTATTGATCGATGCGCGACAGATTCATTCTGTCATTAAAATCCTAGAATTTATCATTAAACTTGACAACAACTTTTTTGCTGTTTGTAAGATTGATAATGGCTGGAATTTTTTCTTTTAATTCCATATAGTTCACAATCTTATCAAGCTTCACTAATTTATCATTCCATTCATCTAGTCCCATAAAGACACTAGATGGATGCCCATTGATTGAAAGAATTATAGTAAGTTCCTTCGAATCGTTGAGAATGACCTCTGAAAGTTTTTTACGAAGACCAGGTCTCATCTCTTTTACAAGATTAGTAACTTCTGTCTGGACTTGGTCTTCCATCTCACCAACTGGCATTGAGAGATAAGGAAGATCATGAGTAAGTTTCTTTTCACTTCTAAGAAGAGCTTCGTAAGTTGGATCGAAAAGTTGTCCGTTATCAACAAGGATGGCTTCGTAAGAATCGTGAGTATCTTTCTTATAAATTTGAACCTTCATCAAAGGCTCTGGACAATTAAAGTTGAGATCGAGAACTTTGCTATAAGGATCGTATTGAATTTTATAATCGCTTACGAAGTATTTATCACTCCATTTTTCAGACATTATTTTTAGTTTAACGTCGCGAAGAGAATGAGTTTGTTCAAATGTTTTTACTACTTGTAAGGCCATCGTTCCTGCTGGACGAGTTGGGCATTTCCCGAGGCTAGAGCGGTATGAAAGATCAGCATTGAATTGTTCAGTTGGCCCGAGTGAAGATGTGACGATGTTTGTGACAACAAGAATGGCGATAACGCCAAATACGACAAAAAATTTTTTTGATTTTAAAAAAGCCACAATCATCCCTGATTTCTTTTTGTTCCCCTGGCCCACATTATATCTATAATTTATTCAGCTCGACAAGTGACGATGCGAATTGAAATACTGAAGTGATTCGGTCGGAATTTAGAATTCTACTTCTGGCGAGAAGTTCACTCCGTATTGAAGTCTCATTTCCTTCTGGAGAATTCCAATCATTGTGAGAACGTCTTCATAAGTACTGTCGCCTTTGTTTTCCATGAAGTTCGCATGCTTTGGACTTACTTGAAGATTTTTGTAGGTTAAACCTTTGAGGCCCACCATATCGATGAATTGACCAGCTCTGCAGGTTAAATCTCTTTCTTTATCCTGATAGTTTTTAAAAATGCATCCACAAGTCCATTCTTTTAATGGTTGAGTGCGAGTTCGCATTTCCAAGTATTCTTTGATTTTTTTCGAAATAGCTGGATCCTGTCCAAAATGAACAAGCTTGGCGCCAACAATGACGTCACCTTTATTTACGAAATGGTTGTGTCTGTATGAAAAAGAAGTCGAGTCAATGATGATGTTTTTTTCTTCCCCTGCAGCCGTGACGAGAGTGACTTCCCTAACCAAAGAACCAATCTCACCCAAATTCGTTCCAGCGTTCATAAATAGGGCGCCTCCCAGGCTCGCTGGAATTCCTGTGAAAACTTCCCATCCCTTTAATCCAAACTTGTTAGCGTGGCTTGTGAGTGTAGCAAGTGATACAGATGCTGGTAGGTCGTAAACTTCGCGCGGTTCATCTAGAAGCGTTTTATCAAATTCAAAATCAAGTTGAATATAAGGAATTTCCGAATGCTCTGGTAGGAGCACGTTTGCTCCCCACCCAAGAACGCGATAGTTAATTTTATGAGAGGCAAGGACTTTGATTGTTTTTTTAAGGGCAAGAACGGTGTGAACTGTAATTAAGTCGCCAACAGCATTAAGTCTCATTGTAGAGAACTTCTTTAGATCTTTATTCTCTTCAACTGTAACGCCGGGGAAATTGAGCTCAGATTTTATAAGCATGCCTTAATCCTTGTTAACATTTTTTAT
Organism: uncultured Bacteriovorax sp.; assembly: GCA_946482295.1. The sequence continues at coordinate 27,888 of CAMLRB010000006.1, forward strand.
TCTCTAGAGTGCTGGTTGTCCAGGAGAATGACAGTAGCAAAAGATGATGCCAAGAAAAGAAAGCTCAAACTAAATATCATAGTCAGATTCATTTTCTGGCCCCAGGGTTGATGGGGGTATTATACTTCTCTGTCATATATTTAAAAAAAGTCTCTTCTTCTTTTTTATTTGAGGGAATCCATTCAATCAACTGATCTTTCGTGCGAACAATTTTTCGGTCTTTGATTTTCAAAACGTAGGCATTTTCTGGTGAATCTGGAAGTGGAAGGAAAATAGTTGTAACGCCACTTGCTTCAAATAAAGTTGAGTAACGAATGGCCACTTCCATATAGAGTTCATTATCTATTAAAAGTGCACTTGCAACATCATAACTAAAAGTTTGTCCTTCAATGATTCCATTATCAACATAAAAAAAGTTGATCCTATAAACAATCTTCTCTCCTTCGCGAAGATATTCAGCGAAAAAATAAATAAGGGTTTCTTCGCTAAATTTGAATGTCGTTTTGTATATAGCATTTCCGTTTTTAAGAAAAGCATCGGCCCGTTGAAGTCGATCTTGCAGAATACTTTTCCAAATAGGATCTTCGGGATTAGCTTTATTAAAAAAGCTGTTGGTCATTGAGAAAACACCTTGATCATATTCGTCAATTCTTTGCTTGAGTGCAACATACTCCTCATGAGACATCTGCAGTTCGGATTTGTTTGTTTGTGCTTTAGATAATGGTGGTTCTTTAGTTTTACTATCGACTGGTAATGTTTCGGCAGATGTCTTTATTTCTTCGGTCGAATTGGTAGAGATAGTTTTTCGAAATTGTTTGAGGTCTTCTTTTTGATCGGAACCAGGAGCTAGCATTAAATAACTTAAGCCAGCTCCGGCAATAAAACACAGGACAGAACTTAAAATAAGTTGAATTATTTTATTCAACGCCCGCCCATTTTCTAACTGTTTTACCAATCGATCCTGCTCCTAAAGTAACAACGATTGTTTTTTCAGCTTTTTGAGCTTCAATCAATGGAACAAGTTCATCGATGCTTGCTACTTTCTTAGCAAAGTTAGGGTGAAGTTGATTGATATCTTCAATTAAACGGTCTGTGCTGATTCCATCGATTTCAGTTTCGCTCGCAGCATAAATAGGGAGAAGATAAAGTTCATCCGCATCGTTAAAGCAATGCAGGAATTGATTCCAGCAATCGCGTGTACGTGTATAGCGATGAGGTTCAAAGATAACAATTTTTTTGTAGTCACTTCTAGTGTCTTTCACGATTCTCAGTGTAGAAGCGATTTCCGTTGGATGGTGTCCGTAATCATCAACAACTTCAAAAGTTTTCTCTTTGTGGAGAAGTTGAAATCTTCTACCAACGCCTTCTAGTTTTGTTACCGCTTGGGAAATTCGCTCGAACGGTAGACCCATGTGATAAGCAAGAGCAGTAGCCCCCAAACAGTTTAGAATATTGTGGCGACCTGGAAGATTAATATGAAAAGCTGTTTGCTTTTCACCTTTGTAATAGAGATCAAACGTTGTATCGAAGTGGCCGTATTGAATATTTCTCGCTTCAAAATCAGCTAACGTCTCAATTCCAAACGTCACTGCTGGTCGATTCATGTGAGTTTTAAGGTCCATTAATTTTTCATCATGAGCATTGAGGGCCACAACACCATAAAAAGGAATCTTATTAGCAAACTCAACGAATGCTTTGAATAGATTTCCTTCTGTTCCGTAATGGTCCATATGATCGTTATCAATGTTCGTGATTACCGACATAACTGGAGTCAAAAGAAGAAATGAGCCATCTGATTCATCTGCTTCAGCGACCAAAAAATCACTCTTACCAACTTTCGCATGACCTTTTAGGTTTTTTACAATGCCACCAATAATATATGTTGGATCAAGATCACACTCTTGAAGAATTGTTGCGAGAAAAGACGTCGTTGTTGTTTTACCGTGAGTTCCAGCTACAGCAAGTCCATATTTTAAACGCATAAGTTCAGCTAGCATTTCCGCGCGACGAATGACTGGAATTCCCTCAGCAATAGCGCGTGCTACTTCTGGATTTTTTTCATTAACCGCAGAGCTGTAAACGAGAACAGTTACTGAGTTTAAATTCTCAGCGCTGTGACCGATGTGAACTTCAGCCCCCATCGAACGAAGCTTTTTTACGTTTGCTGATTCTGCAGCATCTGAACCGGAAACTTTATATCCGAGCGAAAGAAGGACTTCTGCAATTCCACTCATTCCTATACCGCCGATACCGACGAAGTGAATTTTAACAAAGTTCTGCTTTAAAGCTGAATGAGTTCTGAACACTGACAACTCCTTGGATAATTTTTGGGATTAGACGTAAACTTCTTCGTCCATATCGCTGTTGATTCCTTTTGGAGATGAAGACCTACGAGTACGAGGCGCTTCACTCTCAAGAAGCGAATCACGATAACCCTTTACTACGGAAAGGAGAAGTCCGATACCAAAAAAATTACAGAGAAGAGATGATCCGCCATAGCTAATAAAAGGAAGATTCAACCCCTTAGTAGGAAGTAATCCCAGAACAACGCCCATGTTCAAAAGCGCCTGGAGACCAAGCACAAAAATGATCGAAGATCCCATAATGATTCCGATTCGATCTTTGATTTGCAAGGCCAACTTAAAGCCAAAATAAATAAAAGCAATGAAGAGGCAAACAATAAAAAATACACCAACGAATCCTAACTCTTCACCAATAACGGAGAAGATAAAGTCGTTGTGCGCTTCAGGAAGATAGAACAGTTTTTCGTTACTGTTTCCTAATCCTTCTCCTAGCAATGAGCCATTGGCGAAGGCCATATAAGATTGAATGATTTGAAAGCCCGAACCTTGGGGATTTTTCCAAGGATCAAGATATGTCAGCATCCTCTTTACACGATAGGCCTGGGAGAAAAGTACGAACACACCGGCCACGCCTCCACCTAGCAAAGTCATGTAAAAATATTTGCGGGGAAAAGAACTCATAAAACATACAAACGAGATAACAACGAAACAAATGAAAAATGTACCAAAGTCTGGCTGTTTAATGAGCAGAGCTAGCGGGAGAAAAAGAGTTCCTCCATGCTTCAAACGCTCTTTCGTATCCATCTTGTTCCAATTTTCGAAGAAAGAAAGAGCTGAAAGAATAACCGTAAATTTTACAATTTCACCTGGCTGCAAACTAAATCCACCAAAAGATAACCAGCGACTGGCACCTTTAGCAGAGTTCCCGATTCCTTTAATAATCGTAAGTGCCACAATCATAGAAGCAGCTATGTTGATGATGTATCCATATTTAATCCAAAACGTGTATTTCGTTTTAGAGACAACAAATGCCACTGCAATTGAAAGGAAAAAATAAATAAGTTGGCGAGTAATATAATGAAGTGAACTTCCAAAATTTTCAGTCGCCAAAATGTATGACGAAGACCACACCATGATCAAACCGATCGTGATAATAATCGCCAATGTAGTAAGAAATAATTTTATTAATTTATCAACGTCGTTAAGCTGCTCATTCATACAAATAGAATAACAAACTTTAGTGGATGCAAAAGGTATTTTTTGAGAAGTTTAACCGCGTCTTTTACTTGGCTATTTATATTCGTGCCAATGTAGACGATCTTTTTTGTAAAGGCGTCCATATGCTGACATTACGAATGTAATTGTCCCAAAAATGATCAACCCCAAAGCAAAACTGAAATACACATTCATGATGAGTCCAGCAATTGAGCCAACCATAATTGTGAAGGCAAAATAGATACTAGATTTATTTTGAACGAAGGCTAATTTGCAGAGACGAAGAAGAACATAGGCGGTTGATGCAAGAACGAGTATTGAAAAAAAAGGCGCTGAAAGAAAAGTTTTGTATAAAAAAGCCAATTCTTCAGTGCCTTTGTTCATTTGATTAGAGTTGATACACTAACTTCTTGAAGTAGTTGCCGCGTTCTTCATAGTCGCGGAAGAAGTCCGAAGCCGGATTTCCTGGAGAGAGAAGGATAACGTCACCAGTGCGTGATTTTTGGTACGCAAAGAGAACTGATTCTTCAAATGAACCAACAATGTATGTTTGGTTATGATCACCAAGAGCGCGGTTTAAACGTTCTTTACATTCACCAACAAGAACGAGAACACGGGCGTTAGCTATCATGTCTTTAGCGAACGGATCGAAGTTAAGATCTTCGTTATCTTTTCCACCAGCTATGAGAATTACTGGCTCTTTGAAAGACTTAAGTGAGTTAAGCATTTCTGGCATTGTTTCAGCTTTTGAATCGTTATAGAAACAAACGCCGTTTTTCTCCATGATGAACTCCATACGATTAGGAATCCCTGGAAATTTTTCGATGCATGTTTGGATAGCTTCATCAGAAACATCAAGGGCCTTACAAGCCGTCACTGCTGCCATGAGATTTTCGCGGTTGATTTGACCAACGATTCTCATTTTCGAAACTTTAAATTCCGAATGGTAGTTGATGTTCGAGTGAATTCTTCTATCGTGGAAGTGCGTTCCTTGAATTTCATTCATCACACCTAACGTTACGTAAGAGCGACGTGAATACCAGAATACTTGGCAGTTTGCATTTCTAATTTGGTTGTTGTTTGCAAGTGTATCGTAGTTTGCAATCAACATATCATCTGGAGAAAGTTTCTTGATGATAGAAAGTTTTGTTTCGATGTATTCGCTTACTGATCCAAAGTTTGCTTTTTGGAAATTCTCACCAATATTCGGGAATACAACCAATTTTGGATGGAAGTCTTGAAGCGATTTCATTTGGATGGCTGAAACTTCTACAACCACGAAATCGATCTCATTCATGTTTGGAAGAAGACAGTATTCAATGAACGGCATTTCTGATGTTCCACCCACGAATACATTTTTTCCATCTACTTTAAGCGTGAAACCAATCATCGCCGCAATTGTTGTACGTCCATAAGAACCGCAAACAGCAACAATTGGTTTTTTACAAAGGTGATAAGCTAGAGAGAAATCTGAATAAACTTCTTTTCCACTCTTGCGAGCAAGCTCTAATTGAGGAAGAAGAGGATTAACTGCCGCAGAGAAAACTATAACGTCAGCATCAAGGAAGTCTTCATCCTTGTGCTCACCAAAAGTCATCTCTAGAGGTGGTTCAATCTTCTTTAATTTTTTTACCGATTTATTAAGATCGAAAATAGGTTTGATATCAGTAACTCGAATTTCACATTCAAGTTTATTAAAAAAGTTAATCAACGAGAAACCGGTTTTTCCAATCCCTACGATTAAAACTTTCTTCCCTCTAAATCTTTCCATTTCCATTCTTTCATCCTTTTTTATCTTGTCTTCAGTGTAGAAAGTGCAAGGATCGCCAAGCACAGACTAATGATCCAAAAACGAACAGTAACTTTCGTTTCAGGCCAGCCAAGTTTTTCA